>NZ_JANRHN010000030.1:0-40586 GCF_024733745.1 Bacteroides sp. ET225
AACGGAAATGCCTCAAAAACTCATCCCAAATCAGCACACGATAAATTCAAAACAGTTTCTAAGAATAAGCGATTCACAAGCTTTCTTCAATAATGCGGACAATGTCACTGCTGCCAGAGGAGGATGTGTCAGAATAAGAAATGACTGTCAAAAAGCCATGCCATGCTGACACATCCGCTGTGCCTTTGTCATTTGTAAAGAGCCTTGCCCAGATCTTCCAGTCCGGCTTCTCCCGGCAGTCCCGGATAAGCTTTCTTCATACCCTCCACAAAGTCATGTGCAGTGCCGTTTGCGCCGAACACCTCTTTCATTTTCTTCAGATAAGCGATCTTGAACTCTGCCGCATCACGTTTTGCCGCACCGCCGTGTCCGCCAATAAACAGTTCCGCTCCGGAGTTCATCGCCTTTTCTGCTTCTGCGATTTCAGCATCGATTGCTGCCGGAGAAGAAACCTGCAGGTGGCTGACATGCGCCTTTGCCGGAGCCCAGTGCGTATAATAAGCCTTGCCGCCTATCAGGATACTTGCGCCGGGAAAATCCATTGCTGCACCGTGCCCGAACGCAAAAGTCACTCCTGCCCATGTCTGCTCCGTGCCGAAAGCCACTTCCGAAGCCTTGCCCGTAGGCATATCAGTCAGTGCATCGCCGAAAGCCTGTGCAAAGCCTTTCATCATGCCGCTGTAAATCTCTCCCTTCGTAAATTCGGGCATACCCTGAGCCATCACCACATCATGACTGCCGGTCCCTCCCACGTGATAGTCCGTAATGCGTTTCTCAACCATCTTGCCCAGGTTCGACAAATAAGAGTCAAATTCATGCACATTCTCCTTAAACAGAGGCTGTTCCATTGTCACAAGCGCATCCTTGCCCTCGATGATATAGCTTGCATCACCCAACGCATCGTTGGTGTAATACACATGCAGTTGGAAATTGCCAAAGTCATGCACCTCGAAACGTCCTTTTTCCTGTGCCACAACTGCAACTGCCAAAAGATTGAACAAAATAAATAATGCCTTTTTCATTGTTTTCTGCCTTTTTATGATAATACCAAGTTTACTTGTCAATACCCGATAGTGAACCGTTCGCAGTGGTGCTTCGGTGTTTCCAGTTCATCCACCATTGCCACCGCATAGTCTTCCACAGAGATGCGGCTGTTACCGTTTTCGTCTACGATAAGGTCGTCCTTGCCCAAACGGAATTTCCCTGTCCGCTGTCCCGGCAACAATGTCCCTGCAGGTGAGAAGAACACCCAGTCGATGTCTTTCTCGTTTATCAGCGTGTTCAGATAGAACTCTCCGAGCGATTTCACACCGCCCATGATGGCATCGGGAATTGCGCCGGAATCGACCACACGAAGTCCTGGAGCGCAGAACAGCGTGCCTGCACCGCCTACGCACAGCAGCCTCTTTACTCCCGACTGCTTGGCCGCCTTCAGAATCAGCGGATAATTGCGCAAGGTATCTTCGTAGATATTCGGATTTGTCCAGCCGGGATTGTATGCGCTGATAACGGCATCCCTGCCTTTGCAGGTTTCAGACAACGCCTCCGTATCAGTTACATCGGCCTTTACAACTGCCAAGTTGGGATTTGATACGCCAATCTTTTCGGGGTTGCGCACCACCGCTGTTACTTTGTGGCCTCTCGCCAACAACTCGTTCAGGATGGCGGTTCCAACGAATCCGCTCGCTCCAATCAATGTTACATTTTTCATAATCCTACATATTAAAAAACTTATTACTTACTAAAAGAGCCTTTGTTTCTTTTGCATTGCAAATGTAGGGATAGTTTCTTGATCCCACAAGAAGTCACTTGATAGTCAGATACTTACCTAAAAGTAACGACTGTTGGGTATGAGCCACTTACTGACAGAATTATTTTAAAAAAAGTTTCTTGCTGCCTGAAAGGAATTTGCTTAGCTCTGCAGAGTGGACGGAATAATCCAATAAGAACAGCACACTGATGAGCTGGAGAAAAGAGCAAGCGAACACAAACTCGCTGCCCTCCCCTGCCATTAACCCAGGCGTTCTAATTCATGGAAACAGAGAAAACATGCATGCCGCCCTGAAAGGCGTAAGTTATTTGCAGGTCGTATGCATTGCAGATTGACTTGACCAGCGCAAGCCCCAGTCCTGTAGATCCCTCCCTCGCAGAGTTTCCTTTATAAAAACGTTCGAAAATCCGCTTTCCGTCAAGCGGGGCGTCACCCGTATCAGCTATCTCAAACGATGAAGACGTGAAACGGACCGAAATCTCCCCTCCTTCCTTTCCATGTACAAAAGCATTCTTCAGCAGGTTAGTCACCAGCACTGTAGCCAGCGATTCGCTCATTTCCAGGCGGAAACACCCCTGCTCGTCTACGTTCACCCGAATCCGACGGTAGGAGTACGCTTCCTTATAATCCTCCAGATACGACTCAAACAGCTTATCCAGGCACACCGTACGGACATCGCTGAACTGGCGGTTGTCTATCTTGCAGAGCAGAAGCAACGAACGGTTCAGCCGCGTCAGATTCTCAAGCGTCTGATGCGTCTTCATCAGTTCCGAAAGCTGCTTCTCGTTTAAAGAATCATCTTCCATCATCATCTCCAGCCTGTTCCGGCAGATGGCAAGCGGGGTCTGCATCTCATGCGAAGCGTTGCCGATAAACAGTTTCTGCTGCTCAAACAATTCGTGGCTCCTTTCCGATGCAGAATTGATGGCCTTGTTCAGCTTGCGGAATTCCACAATCGGCAATTTCTCGTCCAGCTTCACGCTCGTATCCCCCAAATGATAGTTCTCCAGCCACTTCAGCAAGTGATAAAGCGGTTTCATGTTGCGGTGGAACACCCATGCGTTCACCGCCAGAATCATCAGGAAAAGCAGGACATACAGAAACACGATCCATCCCAATATCGCACGCTGCAAGTCGAACTTCTCGATGGTAGGCGTATAGACCACCAGTTCCATGAAAGTCCCGTCATCACGCTGGAAGATTGTCATCAGCACACGCGCAGGTTCTTTTTCAGACTTTTCGGTAATATAAACCATCTCATCACGATACGAAATGCGCGGGTAAGCGCGCGCATAGCTTTCGCTCACCTCATACAGAAAATACTGGTTGTTCGATCCGTTGCTGGCATCAGGCATTTCTTCTCCCGACAGCGAACGCACAATCAGCGACTCTGCATAAGTTTCCAGCGAGTCGTCCACTTCATCGTTCACTTCCTCCATCACCGCCAGGTAAAACAGCACGGCCCAGCAAGTGAGAATCACTATCAATGCGGCCGACATGCGCCACATCACGAGATGAAAAAGTTTCATTCTACCACAAATTTATATCCGATACCATACACAGCCTTCAACTCAGGCGTAGCTCCGTTTTCCTTCAGATGTTTGCGCAGATTCTTTATCTGGGCATAGATGAAATCGAAATTGTCCACCTGGTCTATATGGTCGCCCCATACCGCCTCGGCCAATGTGCTCTTGTTGACCAGCCTTCCCGGGCGCGCCATGAAATAGAACAGGATGTCATACTCCTTACGGCTCAGTTCCACTTCCTTTCCGCCAATAATCACCTTGAACTGGTCAGGCATGATTTCGATGTTTCCATACTGCACCTTTCTTTCTCCCTCCCTCATGTTGCGGCGGAACAGACTTTTCAGGCGTGCATGCAGTTCGGCCAGATGATAAGGCTTCGGCAGATAGTCGTCTGCGCCCAGATCAAGTCCCTTCACCTTGTCTTCAAGCGAGTCTTTTGCCGAAAGAATAATGACGTTGGTGCGTTTGCCCATGGCATGAAGCTCGTCAAGCAAGTCGAGCCCCGACCCGTCGGGCAGCATGATATCCAGCAGGATGCAGTCGTAATCATAGTCCTCAATCTTGCGCAAAGCTGTCATATAGTCGGGTGCCTGCGAAACGACATAACGTTCCTTTTCAAGTGAACGTGTAGTGATTTCGCGCAAATCCGCATCGTCTTCTACCAATAGAATTTTCATAGCCTGAGTCAAATTTTGATTTTACAAATATAGTCTTTTCAGACAAATGGAAAAAATTTTTGCTTTCCATTGACAAGAAAGCCGCTGCTTTGCAAAGCAACGGCTTTCTTTCGGTGCCAGAGCATCCGCTCCGGACAAGTGTCATAAATAAAGTATCCGATTATTCGTTGAACCAGCGGACATAGCAGAAGTCCTGACGGTGCGGCATGTCAGCATTCTTCGGGAACATACGGTAAGAAACCTTGAAGCTTCCTGCATTTGACAGGCTGGCCGTCAACTGGAATGTATACAGGTCGCCTTCGTTCTTCACCATTTCCATTGGAGAAACCGAGTAAATATATTCCTTTCCTTCAGCGTTAGTGTAAGTAACCACCATTTCAATGCCGACAGCATCCTTCAGTCCCTTCTCGTCAACCACACAAGTGATGGTGTAGTCTTTTCCACTCTCAACATTGCCCTGACGCAGTTCCTGGTCTTTGCTGAGTGAAACTACCTGAATAGAATCCCATTTGGCCACAACTTCTTCTTTCCATGCAGCCAGTTCCTTAGCCTTGGCAAAGTCGTTGGCAATCAGCTTGCGGTAACGTTCAGCCTCCTTGTTGTAGAACTTCGAGAAATAGTCGTCAAGCTGACGCTTCATTGTGTAGTGCGGAGCAATCTGTGCGATAGAATTCTTGATTGTTCTGATCCATCCTTCAGAGAATCCCTTCTTGTTGCGCGCATAGTACAGCGGAAGAATTTCTGTTTCCAGAATGCTGTAGATTGTTGCAGCATCCAACTGGTCCTGATGTTCCTGATTCTGGTAAGTACGCTTTTCCGTCAACGCCCAGCCTGCACCTTCACGATAACCCTCGAGCCACCATCCGTCGAGTACGGAGAAGTTGATGACACCGTTCATCAGCGCCTTTTCGCCCGATGTTCCGGATGCTTCAAGCGGACGTGTCGGCGTATTCATCCAAATATCAACGCCCGAAACCAGACGGCGGGCAAGCTTCATGTCGTAGTTTTCCAGGAAAATGATCTTTCCGAGGAATTCCGGACGCTTGGAAATCTCAACAATCTTCTTGATCAGTCCCTGACCTGCACCATCGTGCGGATGAGCCTTGCCTGCAAACAGGAACTGAACCGGATAGTCCGGATTGTTGACAATCTTGGCCAGACGGTCCAAGTCGGTGAACAGCAGGTGCGCACGCTTATACGTTGCAAAACGGCGGGCGAAACCGATCAGCAGCGCGTTCGGATTGATCTTGTCCATCAAAGCCACCACGCGCGAAGGATCACCCTGGTTCTTCAGCCAAGAATTGCGGAACTCGTTGCGGATATAGTTGATCAGCTTGTTCTTCAGTGCCACGCGCGTATTCCAGATTTCTTCATCGGGCACATTATAGATGCGTTCCCAAATCTTCGCGTTCGACTGGTCCTTCATGAAGTTCTTGTCGAAGTATTTGCCATAGAGTGCCTTCCACTCAGAAGCGCACCATGTCGGGAAATGCACACCGTTCGTAACATATCCCACGTGGTTTTCTTCGGGGAAATATCCTTTCCAGATACCGGAGAACATCTCCTGTGAAACTTTCCCGTGCAGCCAGCTTACACCGTTCACTTCCTGACAAGTGTTGCATGCGAAAGTAGACATGCAGAAGCGTTCATTCGAATCGCCCGGATTGGTACGTCCCAAATCCATCAGATCCTGCCAGCTGATGCCCATACGTTGCGGATAACCGCCCATATATTTTCCGAACAGACCTTCGTCAAAGTAGTCGTGGCCTGCGGGAACCGGAGTATGCACGGTATACAACGAAGAAGCGCGCACCACTTCGAGTGCTTCGTCAAATGACAGACCGCCTTCTACGTATTCGCACAGACGCTGCACATTGCACAGAGCCGCATGTCCTTCGTTGCAGTGATAGATATCCTTCTTGATACCCAATCGCTTGAGCAGCAGCACACCGCCGATACCCAACAGAATTTCCTGCTTCAGACGGTTTTCCCAGTCACCGCCATACAGCTGGTGAGTGATGGGACGGTCGAACTGGCTGTTCATTTCGTTGTCAGTATCCAGCAAATACAAAGGCACACGTCCTACATTAACTTTCCACACGAATGCGTGTACATAATAGTTAAGATACGGCACATCCAGCACAAGCGGCTGTCCGTTTTCATCGTTCACGCGTTCGATAGGCAGACTTCCGAAGTTCTGCGCTTCATAGTTTGCAATCTGCTGTCCGTCCATAGACAGGCTCTGAGTGAAATATCCGTAACGATACAGGAAGCCTATACCGCACATGTCAACATTGCAGTCGGAAGCCTCTTTCAGGTAGTCGCCGGCCAAAATACCCAGACCGCCGGAATATATTTTCAACACATGGGTCATACCGTACTCCATGCAAAAATAAGCTACAGACGGGCGCGTAGAATCAGGCTTTTCGCTCATATAAGCCTTGAACTTTGCATAAATTTCTTCAATTCTCCCCAATACCTCTTTGTCTACAGACAACGCCTCCAGTTTTTCATAGCTCAGACGTTCCAACAGGGCGACAGGGTTCTGTCCTACCACACTCCACAGTTCCGGATCGAGTTCTTTAAACATTTCAATTGCTTCATCGTTCCATGACCACCAAATGTTGCGGGCCATTTCTTCCAGCATCTTCAATGATTCAGGAATACGAGATTTCACAGTAACCTCTTTCCAAACAGGAGCATTCGCACAATTTGTTTTAATTCTCATATCTCAAAAACTTAAAAAAAATCACAAATCAGTTGTCTTTTCGAGCCAGACGTTCCGTCCTGTTCCGCAGAGCGAAATCGTATGCCTCATAATAATATTTTATAAAATGCTTCCACAAGGCTTTTTCCGCAATATTTTCCGCTTTCTGCCGGATAGCAAGCACATCCTTTCCGTCAAGCGAAGAAAATTCAGAAACCGTATCCTTAATGGCATCGGCCACTTCCGAATAGTTGTAATCGGTGCGGTGGATAACTTTCACGCCGTCTTCCAGCATGCCATAATGTCCTTCAACCGAGTTCACCCACAGTCCGAATCCCGACAAGTCTGTCGTGATGGTCGGCACATGGAAAGCCACGCTTTCAAGCGGCGTATACCCCCACGGCTCATAATAAGAAGCATAGACAGTGAGGTCAAAGCCGATAAGCAAATCATAGTACGGCATATTCACGATACCATCCCTTCCGTCAAGATAACAGGGGACAAAAATCACCTTCACTTTCGTATCGGCCGCATTTGATATGTTCAGATACTTCAGCATGTCCAGCACCTGGTCGTGGCTCATATTGTGAAGCCAATGGGTGATAAACGGCACATGCAGCGGAGTATCAAACTTTTTGTCGCTGGCCAGACGCTCCTTCAAGTCTTCGCGGGCATCTCCCACCCATCCGGGCACATTGATGAATGCAACCACTTCCTTCTTCAGGTTTTTGTCGCGCGTAAGGCGGTTCAGGGCTTCCAGATAGACATTTATACCTTTGTTCTTGAACTCATAGCGTCCGCTGGTTCCCACAATCAGCGCATCCTCACTGATATCAGTACCCAGCAGCTTGTTTGCCAGATTCAGCAGAACCCCGCGTGCCTTCCTGCGCTTTTCGCTGAACGCATCGCCCTTGGGAACGAAATCGTCCTCAAACCCGTTCATCAAAACCACATCAGCAGGCTTGTCAAGCAATTCCTTGCATTCATTATTGGTAATTTCACTTACGGTGGTAAAGCAATCAACATTGTGCGCTGTCTGTTTTTCGATGGAATGTTTCGATTCCATATTCAGTTCGCGCGACATCTGGTCACCGTTGTAAGCAAAAAGATAATCATAGAGAGGCTTGTTGTTGCCGGCGATCGACCTGCCGATGGAAGTGGCATGTGTAGTGAAGATTGTAGCAATCTGCGGCAATGTTTTTCGGATATATAAGGCGCCCAATCCGGTCATCCATTCATGGGCTTGATAAATGACATTGTCTGAAGGCTTCAGGCAGAAACGGTAAAAACTTTCCAGCACTTTTCCTGCGGCATAGGAGAACATCGACGCTTCATCATAGTCACCGTAAGCGTGCAGCGAATCAACATTGAAATCTATCCACGCCTGCGTATAGATATCGTTTTTCTTAGCATAGAAAGGCGTAAAATCAACCAGAATGGCCATCGGTTTGCCGGGAATATTCCAGCGGCCCACTCTCACATTAAGCCCGTCCTTCTCTACCGCATGTTCACGCCATGCCTTCAACAGTTCATCATCAGAAATAAACGAAGGATTATCCTTGCCTTTCCAACAGTCAGGGCCAATAAAAAAAATCCTGTCCGGAAAATCTTCCTGCAAAGTTTTTGCTCGTGTTGACAAGACGGTATAAATACCTCCAACTTTATTACACACTTCCCAACTCGATTCAAAAATGTAATCAGGTTTCAAAAGCTGTTTCATCATCAATTTTTTTTATCCGGCGCAAATGTACAAAAAAACCTTGAATTTGAGCAATTTTTGCTCAAGAAACTACAAAAACTTAATAAGGAGGACCGTTTTTTTTACAAGCCACACACACAGGGCATATCCACAGCAATCCGGCAAACGCAAATCCCGGAAACGTCAGCGCAACAGCAAAACACAAAAGCCCCGCCTTATGCTTTTTCAGGCACAGGCAGAGCTTTTCATTTATACACCTTTAAACAAAATGAATTTTTACTTATTTGCGTGCTTCGGCGATATAGCCAAGAGCCTCCTTACACTTTTCAGTAACGTAAGCCCAGTCTTCTGCAGCCACCTTGTCTTTCGGGAAGAGTTTGGAGCCCATGCCCACACAGAAAACACCCGCCTTAATCCAAGAGGTCAGATTTTCCTGAGTCGGCTCTACTCCGCCGGTAACCATCAGCTTTGACCACGGCATCGGAGCCAGCATACCTTTCACCAGTTTCGGCCCAAGCACATCACCCGGGAAAACCTTGCAAAGGTCGCACCCAAGTTCCTGAGCAAAACCTACTTCTGAAACGCTGCCACATCCCGGAGTGTATGCCACCAGACGACGGTTGCAGACTTTTGCTATTTCAGGGTTGAACAGCGGACCTACCACAAAGTTGGCACCTAGCTGCAAATAAAGGGCAGCCGTAGCCGGATCAACGACAGAGCCGACACCCATCGCCATTTCAGGACATTCCTTGGCAGCAAACTTAACAACTTCAGCAAACACTTCGTGCGCAAAGTCACCGCGGTTGGTGAATTCAAACGCACGGACACCGCCGTCATAACATGCCTTTACAACTTTCTTCGCAACTTCCGCATCCTTGTGATAGAATACGGGAACCATTCCGGTTGAACCGATCTTGTTCAACACAGCTATCTTATCAAATTTTGCCATTTTATTTCCGATTTACAGGATTCATTTATAAATTATCTCTGAACACGTCCGCTTGCATCACCGCCAGCCAAAGCTTCAACTTCCTCAGCAGAAACCAGATTGAAGTCACCGTTGATGGTATGCTTCAAGGCTGATGCCGCAACAGCAAATTCCAAGGCTTCACCCTGATTCGGTTTGGTGAGCAGTCCGTGAATAATACCTCCGGAGAACGAGTCACCGCCTCCTACACGGTCAATAATCGGATTTATATCATAGTGCTTAGACACGTAGAAGTCCTCACCGTTATAAATCATAGCCTTCCAGCCGTTATGCGTTGCGGAGTAAGATTCGCGCAGCGTAGAAATGACATATTTGAATCCGAATTCCTTTGCCATTGCAGTAAAGATACCTTTGTACCCTTCCGCATCGGTCTTTCCGCCTTCAACGTCAGCATCCGGCTTGAATCCCAGACACAGCTCCGCATCCTCTTCGTTGCCGATACAAACGTCCACATACTGCATCAGCGGCTTCATGATAGACTGCGCCTTTTCTTTTGTCCACAGCTTCTTGCGGAAATTCAAATCAACGGAAACAGTTACTCCATGACGCTTCGCAGCCTCACAAGCCAGCCTGGTAAGTTCAGCAGCCTTGTCAGAAATTGCCGGAGTAATGCCCGACCAGTGGAACCAGTCAGCACCTTCCATGATAGCGTCAAAGTCGAAGTCAGAAGGATCAGCCTCAGCGATTGCAGAATGAGCGCGGTCATAAATCACCTTGCTCGGACGCATGGATGCTCCTGTTTCAAGATAATAGATTCCCACACGGTCGCCGCCACGAGCGATGTAATCGGTTTTCACGCCATACTTGCGCAATGCGTTCACTGCGCTCTGCCCGATTTCGTGTTTCGGCAGCTTAGTTACGAAATAAGCGTCGTGTCCATAGTTGGCACAGCTCACAGCCACATTTGCTTCACCACCGCCATAAACAACATCAAAGTTGTCTGACTGAACAAAACGAGTATTGCCCGAAGTAGACAATCTCAACATGATTTCGCCTAAAGTAACAATTTTTCCCATTGTAATTCTTTTTATGCTTGTTGTAAAATTAATGTGTCTTCCAAACACAGCGGACTTCAATTTTATGACAAATCTCCCGTTCTGTGCACGCACACAAAGGTACGATTAATTTTTTAAATACCAAAAAAAGTAATATATTTGTATCGATAATAATTTTTTTTACAAAAAGCTCTTCATGAAGACAAACATAGACAATCAGCAAGAACGGATTCGGATCAAGGACATCGCACGCCTGGCAGGAGTTTCCGTAGGAACAGTAGACCGGGTGCTTCATTCACGCTCCGGCGTATCAGCAGCCAGCCGGGAAAAGGTAGAAGAAATCTTGCAGCAACTTAACTATCAGCCGAATATGTACGCAAGCGCCTTGGCATCAAATAAAAAATACAGGTTTGCCTGCCTCTTTCCGGCGCACGCCGAAGAAGACTACTGGGTAGATGTAGAAAACGGAATGGGCCAGGCCATAACCGCCTTTTCAGACTTCCACGTATCGCTCCAGTCTTTCTGCTACGACCAGTACGAATCCGGATCATTCACAGAAGAGGGAGAAAAAGTGCTGAACGCGCGCCCCGACGGTGTAGTTCTTTCACCCGCCAGCGAAGAAGAAACCAAAGAACTTGCACACAAACTGCGGGAGGCCAATATACCTTATATATTTATAGACTCAAATATTCCCAATCTTTCTCCACTCGCCTTTTTCGGACAACATGCCCAGAAAAGCGGCTACTTTGCAGCACGTATACTTCACCTGCTCGCCATGGGAGCTAATGAAATAGTCGTATTCCGGCTGATTTATGAAGGACGGCTAGGCTCCAACCAGCAGCTCCACCGCGAAAGAGGCTTTTATGAATACATGAAAACATGTTGCCCGGAGATGAAGATAAGGGAACTGAATCTCTATGCGAAACAACCGGAGCAGAACGAAAAACTGATGAATGAGTTTTTCAGCGCCCACCCGGACATCAAGTGCGGCATTACCTTCAATTCAAAAGCGTATATAATCGGCGAATACATGCAAGCATACGGGAAAAAGGACTTTCATCTCATGGGATATGACCTGCTGCGAAGAAATGTCGCATGCCTTCAAAACGGCTATATCGACTTCATTATAGCCCAGCAGCCCACCGTTCAGGGATACGACAGCATCGAATGTCTTTGCAATCATCTGATCCTCAAGAAAAGGGTAAAGAGCTGCAACTACATGCCTATCCACCTGATTTCTGTAGACAACATCGACTTTTACTTCGACACACATGTCTATGACAGTGCGAACGACTGACATTCAGACGGAAAAGTGTTATATTTGCGCGTTCTTAACTACAGATATGGAAAATGGACTATAACAAACTGACCCCTATTGTCAACAAGCCGAGCGCATGGGCCTTAAGCCCGTTAGCGGTATTCTTGTGCATGTACCTTGTCACATCGTTAATAATCAACGACTTCTATAAAGTGCCCATTACCGTCGCTTTCATGGTGGCTTCCATCTACTCAGTGGCAACAACCAAAGGACTGAGTCTGAACGACCGCCTTATCCAATATTCCAGCGGAGCAGCAAACAAAAACATCATGCTCATGATCTGGATTTTCATCATGGCGGGAGCCTTTACCGAGTCGGCCAAAGCAATGGGTGCTATTGACGCCACCGTAAATCTCACCATGCAGCTGCTTCCGGGAAACCTGCTTCTTGCAGGAATCTTTCTTGCATCCTGCTTCATCTCCCTGTCAATCGGAACTTCTGTAGGAACGATCGTCGCACTCGTTCCCGTTGCAGCAGGCATTGCTTCCAAAACGGATGTCAGCGTCGTATTCATGACTGCAATCGTAGTTGGGGGAGCGTTTTTCGGCGACAACCTATCGTTCATTTCCGACACAACCATTGCCGCCACGCGCACTCAGGGCTGCGTAATGCGCGACAAGTTCCGCGTTAATTTCATGATTGCAATACCCGCTGCCCTCGTTGTCTTCATATACTATATTATATACGGCAGCCACATAGAAGTCACCCATCCTGCCAGTCCGGTCGAATGGGTCAAAGTGATTCCATACATTATCGTATTAGGCACTGCCATAACCGGACTGAACGTGATGCTTGTGCTGATTCTCGGAATACTCTCGGCAGGCATCATCGGCATGTGCTATGAAAGCTTCGACGTGTACGGCTGGTTCGGAAGCATGGGACAGGGAATCGTAGGCATGGGAGAACTTATCATCATTACCTTAATGGCAGGAGGCATGCTCGAACTCATACGCTTCAACGGAGGGATAGACTACATCCTGCATAAGCTTACCCGGCATATCAAAAGCAAACGGGGAGCTGAACTGAGCATTGCCGCCCTTGTGAGCCTGGCCAACGTCTGCACCGCCAACAATACCATTGCCATCATTACTGTCGGGCCTCTCGCCAGTGACATTGCCGACGAGTATCATGTGGACAAACGGAAAAGCGCCAGTATCCTTGACACATTCTCGTGCGTGGTGCAGGGCATCATTCCTTACGGAGCACAAATGCTGATAGCGGCCGGACTGACGCAGCTTTCTCCTCTCAGCATCGTCTGTTACCTGTATTATCCGATGGCTTTAGGCATAGCGGCACTGCTCAGCATCCTGCTGCGTTATCCCAAGCGTTACTCCTGAATGCGGCTGCATGATAAAAAAGTCAATCCGTTATTTGTATATCTCGAAAGAAAACTCTACCTTTGCATCCGCAATTGAGGATGGTTCCGTAGCTCAGCTGGATAGAGCAACAGCCTTCTAAGCTGTGGGTCCCGCGTTCGAATCGCGGCGGAATCACTTAAAAGCTTTACAAATATCACACATCACACAAGGATGGTTCCGTAGCTCAGCTGGATAGAGCAACAGCCTTCTAAGCTGTGGGTCCCGCGTTCGAATCGCGGCGGAATCACTTAAAGGATCGGACAATATCTGAAAATAAATCAGATTTGTCCGTTTTTTTGTTGCAATTTCTTATCTTTGGGGCAATGTATAAACATCGCCTTCTATGGACAGGAAACGAAAAAGAATACTTCTATATATCTCTGCGGGAATCCTGCTGGCTGCCGCAATTTATGTCTCACTCCCTTATTACGCACGCCAGGCACTGATTCATCTGATGCCCGTCATCGACGACCTCAACACATTTCATCGTGACACGGTGCATAACACCCCTTCTGCGGTATGGTTCTGGCCCCATACCAACGACTATAACCGTCATCGCCTTTCACCCGAAGATTCCGCTTATCTGGATGAGCTGAAAACTGTAGCCTTTCTCGTTATCCAGCACGACAGTATTGTATTCGAGAGTTACCGGAACGGGTGGAACGACAGCCTTACATCCAACATCTATTCAGCAACAAAGACCATAGTAGGACTTCTTGCCGGAATAGCTCTTGACGAAGGAAAAATCCACAACCTTGACGATCCGGTAAGCACTTACATTCCTCAATACACAAAAGGAAAACAAAAAGAAGTAACAGTCCGCAACCTGCTCACCATGAGTGCCGGGATGGACTGGGACGAATCGTATGCCTCCCTGTTCTCCGTAACGACCCACGGCTATTACGGAAACGACCTGTACAAGCTAGTTACAGAACTGGATGTCAACGAACAACCCGGCATACAATATTCTTACCGGAGCGGCGAAACGCAGTTGCTGGCATTTGTCATCGAAGCCGCCACCGGACAGACGCTCAGCAAATATGCGGAAGAAAAATTATGGAAGCCGATGCAGGCGGAACGCAATGCCTACTGGCTTTTAGACAAGAAAGGCGGTGACGAGAAAGCATTCTGCTGCTTCCATACCACCGCCCGTGACATAGCGCGCCTTGCACGGCTCATGCTCCATCGCGGAAACTGGAACGGTCGGCAGCTTGTTTCGGAAAAGTACTTGAGCGAAGCCATGACTCCCGCATCCTACCTCAAAGACCAATGGGGCAAGGATTCGCTGGACTATTATGGTTTCCAGACATGGATCATGCACTACCGCGGACAGACAAACCCCTATATGCGCGGTATGCTCGGACAATATGCCATAGCCATCCCCTCACACGATGCGATCGTTGTCAGGTTGGGACACAAGCGAAGCGACATATACCGCCGTGAACTTACCACCGACATTATCCGTTACATGGACATCGCGATGAAAATACTCAACCGCTGACAATTACTTGTTATTCTTCACGAAAGCAAGAAAACGGTTCAGACCGTCCGCTACCCTTTCACGCGGACAGGCAAGATTCCAGCGCATGAAGTTATCGCCATCCTTACCATAAATCGCTCCCGCATTCAGCCAGAGCTTTGCTTCCTTCTGAAGCCTTACGCCCAGTTCTTCCGAAGGAATGTGAAGAGCGGAACAGTCCATCCATGCGAGGTAAGTGCCTTCAAGCACCGCCAGCGGAAATTCCGGCAGATTCACTGCACAGAAATCCTTCATGAACTTGTAGTTTTCCCCAATATAGCCTACGAGCTGGTCAAGCCATTCCTCCCCTTCATTGTATGCCGCAATGGTAGCAATTACGCCGAACGGATTCACGTCGCACACTTCGTTGACATTGATGGCACGGTCTATCTTCCGGCGGATTTCATCGTCCGGAGCGATTATATTTGCAATCTGCAGTCCGGCAATGTTGAAAGCCTTGCTTGGAGAAATGCAGGTAACTGAATGCTTCAGGAATTCTTCAGAAATGAAAGCAAACGGCAGATGCTTGTGTCCTGGATAAACCAGCTCGCAATGGATCTCGTCTGAAATGACCAGCACATTGTGACGGATGCAGATTTCGCCCAGCCTTACCAGCTCTTCATGCGTCCACACTCTTCCGGCTGGATTATGAGGATTGCAGAGAACCAGCACTTTGGCGCGCGGGTCTGCCGCCTTGCGCTCCAGATCTTCATAGTCCATACGGTAAGTCTGTCCGGCATAGATAAGCGGATTGCTCAAGATTTCACATCCGTTGTTACGCACCGAAGAAAAGAAACAGTTGTAAACAGGAGTCTGGAGAATCACCTTGTCACCCGGCTCAGTCATAGCCTTGATAATTGCCGAAATAGCCGGAACCACCCCCGAAGTATAAATGAACCAGTCCTTCTTTGTCTTCAAGCCGTGCCGGCGGTCCAACCAGCTGATTACAGCCTGGTAATATTCGTCCGGCACACGGGTATACCCGAAAATGCCGTGAGCCACACGTTTCTGTAATGCTTCCACGATGGCAGGGGCCGTTCGGAAGTCCATATCAGCCACCCACATGGGCAGCATCTCAGAATCGGCAGAAGCATCCCATTTGATACAGTTCGTGTTCCGCCTCGAAATCATTTCATCAAAATTGTATTTCATCTTCTATGCTAAAATATGTTAGGTTTGACTTATCTTGTATCGTTTTTCCATCCATTTGCCGCGCTCCAGACGTATCAGAAAAATCGTTCCGCGGAAACACAGCTCGATGCACATGGCCAGCCATACTCCTCGCAGCCCCATAGTCGGAGCCAGCCAGAAAGCGAGCGTCAGGCGCACCGCCCATATACTGAAGAAATTCATCAGACTGGGCACCAGCGTTCCGCCTGCACCCACAAACACACCGTATGCAACAATAGACGCAGCAAACATCGGTTCGGCAAACGCCTCTATGCGCAACACAGAAGTGCCCAGTGTGCGAATTTCTTCGACAGGCGTCATTATACCTATAATCTGGGGAGCGAACACGTACATCAGCACGCCCATAAACGCCATTACGCCCATTCCCATATAAACCGTCATACGCGAGAATCTCCGTGTCAGCTCCCTTCTTCCGGCACCCAGACTCTGCCCCACCAGGGTTGTAGCCGCATCCGAAATACCGTAGCCCGGCATATAGCAAAGACTTTCGGCAGTGATGGCAAACGAATTGGCTGCAATGGCAATAATGCCGAGCGGGGCCACGATTACAGTTGTCATGATTTGCGCCCCGCAGATCACCACATGCTCCAGTCCCATAGGCAGACTAATATGGGCTGCCTGCTTCAAAACGGCTCTGCGCGGAATAAACCGGCCCTTCTCGCCCGTAAGTTTCAGTTCAGGCGAGCGGGTAACCAGGTAACCCATCATCAACGCAGCCACAACGACCTCGGCAAAAACCGTTCCCAAAGCAGCTCCTTCCACTCCCAAGCCTGCCCCCGGCATCCGGAACGTGCTGCCGAACAGCTCCACATCGCGCGTAGGGAATATCAGGAAGAAATTGAATATGACATCAAGCACACACATCAGTATGTTCAGCATACTCGGAATACGCATATTGCCGCTGCACCTGAGCATGCCTCCGGCCAGAAAGTTCAGTTGCAGCATAGGCAAGAAAAGCGAAAAAATGAGAAAGTACAGCGAAGAATCGCGCCGTATAACCGGATCTCCTCCCAGCCAACGGGGAAGCGAACCGCTGATGGCTACCCCGGCCAGTCCAAGCAGCAGACTGAAGACAAAGACGGAAACGATTGACTGGCGCAGCACAGCCCGCGCCCTTTCCATATCGCCGGCTCCTATCAGATGCGCCACCTGCACGGAGAAACCCGTAGCCGCAGCAGAACATACTCCCCAAAACAGCCACGTTGTTGTAGATACCAGTCCGATGGAAGCCGACGCATTGGCTCCCAGACTTCCCACCATCGACGCATCGATATACTGCATAAGGATGGACGAAAGCTGCGCCACAATTGCGGGCACACTCAGTTGGACGGTCAGCCATAATTGCTGCCTTCCTGTCATGGGCTTTCCCTGACGGATCATCGCCAGCAGGCTGTTGGTTTCGTTCTTTATCTTGCTCACTTTGTTTTTCTCTTTTTGACGCTGCAAAAATACAAGGATTGTCTGATATATGTTGTATATAAATTACGGCTTTCACAGATAATAACAGAAAAAGAAGGCTTGTCCTTTTCTTCGAGAGAAATTGCGAATTGTGTAACGAAGAACTGCCTGGTGCGCGTAGCAGACAAAATCCTGCCGGTGCACCGCTGGATTTCAATTTTTTCAGTTTAACTTTGTAATGGTTTAATCAAAAAAAACACAGAAGCAACATGAAGAAGCAATTCCTTTTCTCCCTGCTCGCCCTCAGCGCGGCGACGGGAGCCAAAGCCGACGGCAACGAAGCACGGCTGCTCCGCTTCCCCGCCACAAACGGCACGGACATCGTATTCTCCTACGCCGGCGACCTCTACACAGCACCCATTGCAGGCGGTGAGGCCCGAAGGCTGACATCGCACGTGGGCTATGAAATCTTTCCGCGTTTCTCGCCCGACGGCAAAACCATTGCTTTCACCGGCGAGTATGACGGCAACCGCGAGGTTTATATTATTCCCGCCGACGGAGGCGAACCCCGGCGTCTGACCTACACCGCTACCAATGCGCGCGACGATGTGGGCGACCGCATGGGGCCTAACAACATCGTGATGACCTGGACACCCAACGGCGAAGGTGTCGTCTACCGCAACCGCATCAGCGACGGCTTCGACGGACGCTTGTGGACAGCGCCTCTGTCTGACGGTATGCCTCAAGCTCTCCCTCTGCCCGAAGGCGGCTTTTGCAGCTATGCACCGGACGGCAAACGAATGGCCTACAACCGCGTCTTCCGCGAATTCCGCAACTGGAAATATTACCGCGGCGGCATGGCAGATGATATATGGCTTTACGATCCCGATGCCAAGAAAGTAGAGAATTTAACAAACAACGTGGCACAAGATATCTGCCCCATGTGGATCGGCGATGACATCTATTTTATCTCCGACCGCGACCGGACAATGAACCTTTTCGTCTACCACACCGCTACCCGACAGACGGAGAAAATAACCGACTATACCGACTACGACATCAAATTCCCCAGCACCGACGGCAAGCAGATTGTGTATGAACATGCCGGTTACCTCTACCGTTTCGATCCGCAGACAGGCAAGAACGAGCAGATCCGCATCACGCTCAACGCTGAAAACATCTATGCCCGCACCGAACAGAAGCATGTAGCCGACTATGTGACCGCAGCCAGACTTTCGGCCGACGGTAAACGCCTGGCCGTAACCGCACGTGGCGAAGTATTCGACGTGCCCGCCACAAAAGGTGTAACGCGCAACATTTCCCGTACCCCCGGCGCCAACGAACGCGAAGCCGACTGGAGTCCTGACGGACGATACATAGCCTACATCTCCGACCGCACGGGTGAAACTGAAATCTACTTGCAACCCGCTGAAGGAGGCGAACCCGTCCAACTGACCACAGGCAACGACACCTACATCCGCAGCCTCAGTTGGAGTCCCGACAGCAAGACTGTACTCTACACTGACCGCAAGAACCGTATTGTCACCGTAGACGTGGCCTCCAAGACAAAAAACATAGTCATGCAGAATCCCGAACAAGAATTCTACGGCGTGAACTTCTCACCGGACAGCCGCTGGATAACCTACACCAAGCCTGCTGCCAACGACTTTTCGGTAGTCTATGTCTACAACCTGGCCACAAAGCAGGAATATCCCGTTACGGAGAAATGGTACAATTCCTCTTCGCCCGTATTCAGCACTGACGGCAAATACCTGATTTTTGAATCCGACCGTGACTTCAACCCCATCTACGGACGTCTGGAATGGAACCATGTCTACACCCGCATGGGCGGCATTTACCTGGCTCTGCTGACAAACGACACGCCTTCGCCTTTCCTGCCCGCAGACGAAGCGGTGAACAGCGACAAGGAAGAGGAAGGCGGCAAAGTTCCTGCCAAGGACGCGAAGAAGAAAGATATCAAGACTGAAGACAAGGCTGTGGAGATTGCTCCCGAAGGAATCGCAGGCCGTATCGTCAAGCTGCCCCTATCTGCCGGCAACTACTGGAACCTGTACAGCGACGGACAAACCGTGTGGTACTACGGCGACAATGGCACGCACGCCTTCAGTCTGAAAGACCAGAAGGACGAACTGATAGCCGAGAATGCTGTCATGGCACCCATGGATGGCAGCAAAAAGGTTCTCTACATGCGCGGCAACTCCCTCTATGTGGGCGAACTGTCCACACAAAAGGTTACACTGGACAACAAGGTATGTCTGGATGACATGGTGGCTCCGATAGACTATCAACAGGAATGGGCACAAATCTTCGACGAAGCCTGGCGTGCCTACCGCGACGGCTTCTACGTAGAAAACATGCACGGGGTGGACTGGAAAGCCATCAAGGAGAAATATGCCGTGCTGCTGCCTTATGTCAAGACACGCCTCGACCTGAACTATATCATCGGCGCAATGATTGCCGAACTGGCATGCGGACATGCTTACGTCAACCCCGGTGAATATCCAAAGCCCGAACGTATCGGCATGGGCCTGTTGGGTGCCGAACTGAGCCGCGACGAGCAAACAGGCTTCTACCGTATCGACAGAATACTTCCCGGCGCACCTTATAGCGAAAAGCTCCGCTCGCCTCTCACCGAACCGGGCATGAACATTGAAGAGGGCGACTATATCACAGCCATCGACGGTGTGCCTACCACCTCCGTGCGCAACATCTACCAGCTTCTTATCGGCAAAGCAGGCGTACTGACCGAACTGAGCGTCAGCTCCAAGGCCGCAGCCGACGGTGCCCGCAAGGTTGTGGTAAGACCCACGGACAACGAATATCCGCTCTATCACTATAACTGGGTGCAAAAGAACCTGCGCCGTGTGGAAGAAGCCACCGATGGGCGCGTAGGATATATCTATATTCCCGATATGGGACCTGAGGGCCTGAACGAATTTGCCCGCTACTTCTACCCGCAGCTCGACAAAGAAGCCCTCATCATCGACGACCGGGCCAACGGCGGAGGCAACGTATCGCCCATGATCATCGAGCGCCTGCTCCGCAAGCCCTACCGCATGACCATGTCGCGCACGTCTACCCGGACAGGCACCATTCCCGATGCCACACAGTACGGCCCGAAAATCCTGCTCATCAACAAATATTCGGCTTCTGACGGCGACCTATTCCCCTGGAGTTTCAAAGCCAACAAGCTGGGTACGGTCATCGGTACCCGCACATGGGGAGGCATCGTGGGCATCAGCGGTTCCCTGCCCTATATGGACGGCACAGACATCCGCGTGCCATTCTTCACCAACTACGATGCCAAGACCGGCCAGTGGATTGTGGAGAACCACGGCGTTGATCCGGACATCCTCATCGACAACGATCCCATCCGGGAACAATCCGGTACAGACCAGCAGTTGGAAAAGGCCATCGAAGTAGCTCTCGAGCAGTTGAAAGAGCGCAAGCCTCTGCCAAGCGTTCCTGAACCTCGGACAATGAAAGATCTGGGAGTGAAATGATTCCGGAAATGCCAGAACCTGTTTTTTAACGACAGCATTCATTTCTGACCAACGGGAACATAGCGGCAACGGCATCAAGCGACAGCCGCTATGTTCCCAATTTTTAAGCGTACCCCGGCTCTGCCCCAGTCCGGACATCGCTTTCAAGAATGCTTTTCTGCTTTCGGAACATGCGCCGGCATCCCGCAGTTATCAGCTGCTTTCTTTTCAATTGGCGGCCGGCGAAACATAATTTATATCCTCCAGCCAGTCTGCCAGCATAGAATGACAGGCAGCAGTCTGCGACGAACGTATCCACAAGCTGGGTTCCATGAAATTCCCTTCCGGAATAAGGCGCTCGGCATCTGCTTCCACACCGCTGATGCCGCTGCTTGCACTCGACACGACAAGCCCGATATGCTTGCCAGCCATCCGGTCACCGTACCTGAAGAGAAAGGTCTGCATCGGAGCGGCCATGTTGCTCCACCACAACGGAGCGGCTACAATGATGATGTCATACTCATCCAGATTGTCTGCTGTCGTCCGGATGTCAGGGTAAGATGAAGCATCATCCGGATTGTTCCGTATGGCAGAAATCAGAGCGCTCCCTACAGCATAGTTGTTGGCCGCATAGTCAATTCCCTCTTCGGCCGGCTCTACGCGCAGCACATCCGCATCGATCTGGGTCTGCAAATCAGAAACAATGGTATGCACATTGTTCGTGAAACTGTAATATACGATCAACGTATTTCCCGTCACCGGATCATCCGCCGCGCCAGGTTCTCCCCCATTGCCACTGTCGACATCTTCCCCGTTGCTTCCGGGCTCTTCCGTCGGAGGTTCCTCCGTTGCCGGTTCGTTATCACTACAGGCTACAAAGCCTAATGTCAGTACTGTCATAAGCAGAAGATAAAAGAACTTTTTCATACGTATTTTATTTTTAGAAAATTTTCCATTCAAGCAATATTCACAAAACAGAAGCACGTCCCCGATAACATCCGAAAAATAAGCCTGAGCAAAATTAAACGACAGGCTCTTAATGAATGAAGATATTGTGCATATTTCTCAAATCACAGGCTTTTATTCCGGAGAAGTCTGTAAAACAGACAAACAGCCCTTAAGGTTCCGCCGGTCCGACCAATTCCGACGGATTGCGGCGTACCAGCAAGTCCACATCCTCCTGAGCCAGTCCGTTCCGTAACAGAGCCTCAATGCAGCGGCGCATTCCCTCAATCGGGTGCGGCATACCTGCCTGCCCCAGGTCTGTCGTAATGAAACTCCGTTCCGGATTGATGCGGGCAAAGGCAGCAAACGCCTCATCACTCAGCCGGATAAAATCCGGCAACCCGGTTCCCGGTCCCCAAAGGTTGGTAAGGTAACTGTATTCTATCCATGCGCCGAGATCGATGCAACGTTTTATCTGCTCGTGGGTCATCGTCCAGATGCCGGAATTGGCATGAGTGACGACAAATTTCCCTACACCCACCTCGCGTGCCTTGCGTGCCAGCGTGATACATTCTTCGGGCGAAGAATGGCCGGTGGCAAAGATGATGCCGGCCTCCGCACAGATTTCCATGACACGCACCACTTCAGGCAACACCCTGCCACTGTCGTCCAGCACAGGTATACCTTCTTTCTTGCCGCAGCAGCTCAGATTCTGATACACGGCATCCTGCGTAGGCATCCAGATGCACCGGCACAATCCTCCGGTAGTGTTCACCGCTTTCTCGGCAGCAAAGGGATTAACCCGCCCGCCATGCACACGGTTCATGCACATGCTGCCGAACACCTCGAAATCGGGTACTGCCTGACGGATAAGATAAGCGCGGTCGTGACAACTGAAGTCGTTAGATTTGAACATTACAGCACGATAACCCGTCCGCCGGGCATCACGGACAAACGAAAGTTCGTCCGTGATCCGAACTTTGCTGTCGGGGGCACAATGCAAATGAATGTCGCACACACCGTGCAGCATTCCGTCCGCTGTATTTCCCGACTGTTCTTTTGGGCTTTTTCCTGACACGAAAGCACCGGCAGAAAGCATACTGCCTGCCATCACCGCACCGCCTGCCGCCACGCTCCGCTTCAGAAACGTGCGGCGTGAGATAGTCGTTTTCAATTCCTCATACATTTTTATAAAGCAATCCTGATTTTCTACAAACTTGTGCGTATTTTCACCTGCCTACAACACCAAGAAGAACAATAGCAAAAGCTTTATTTGCAGCATAGACAATCAGCTGCATATCAAATGAGAGCAGGTTTCTGTTTCGGCACACCCACTGTTCAAGCTTCAGAAGCCCACCTGCTTCTGCTGTTCGGCGTTGTAGCGGTCGCCCGTCACCGGAATGGCGGCGACAGCATCTTCCAGCTGCTTCCATTCTTCAGCAGTCAGGGCAAAATCCAGCGTGCGCAGGTTCTCCTCGAGGTGCGAAAGCTTCGTTGTGCCGGGAATAGGAACAATCCACGGCTCTTTCTGCAAAAGCCAGCCGAGTGCAAGCTGCGCCGCAGTCATGCCCCGTTCGCGGCCGAAGCGCTGCAGGACATTCACTATACGGTAATTGGCACGCATGGCCTCGGGAGTGAAACGAGGCAGCGTAGTACGGTTGTCGTTGTGCGGATCGAATTCGGTATACTCATTCAGATCGCCGCCAAGAAAGCCCCGGTTCATCGGACTGTAAGGCACAAAGCCGATCCCTAGCTCACGGCATACGTCCAACACACCGTTCTTTTCCACATCACGGTGCATCAGGTGGTACTCGCTCTGGATAGCAGTCAACGGACAGACAGCATGTGCCTTGCGGATGGTTTCAGCACTGACCTCACACATTCCCCAGTGCAAGACCTTGCCTTCCTTCATCAAATCGGCGATAGTCCCAGCCACGTCCTCCACCGGCGTGTTGCGATCAAAACGGTGTTGGTAGAACATCGGGATGACATCGGTACGCAAACGTTTCAGCGATTCCTCACAGTAACGGCGGATGGTAGCCGGACGGCTGTCCTGACGTCCGGTAGCCTTGCCGTCTATGACTTCGTGTCCGAACTTGGTCGTCACGTTTACCTTCCCATGGAATGCGCCGAGAGCCTCACCAGCCAACTCTTCGTTGTTCAACGGACCGTAGATAATGGCAGTGTCGAACAGCGTCACGCCCCGGTCCATTGCCTCATGAAGCAGGCGGATACACTGCTTCTTGTCGGGATGACAGCTCCGGTTGTAAGTCATGCCCATCACGCCGAAGCCCAACGCTGATACCTCAAACGCCGCCTTTCCCGTGCCCAGCGTGCGGCGAGCGGCAACGGTTGCTGCTTTCGCATCGCCGGCAGACGTTGCCTTGCTTCCGGAAGCCGCACCAGTGGCTGCCTGTATCTTATCCAAAGCCGGAGAAACGGCCAATGCAGCACTCACGACAGCCGCCGTTTTCAGAAACCCCCGACGGCTGAAACCTTCTTTGTTGTTCAAATTTCCCATGTCTTTACTTTGATTAAAAGTTCAATGAATTGAAAAAGCCCCGTCCACCAGCAATGCATGGCCGTCAACAAAACTTGCTTGCGGACTGCACAGCCACAGCACAGCGTCGGCAATTTCCTCCGGCCTTCCCAGCCGCCCGGCAGGAATGTCACGCACCAGTTCCTTTTCCAGCGCAGGATTACGCCGCATCAGGTCTTCTGCCATCGGCGTGCGGATAACACCCGGACACACGGCATTGATACGGATGCCCTTTGCAGCATAGTCAATGGCTGCCGTGCGGGTCAGTCCGATGACTGCGTGCTTGCAGGCGATATAGGCAGCCTGCCCGGGGAAACCTGTCACGCCGCCCTGCGACGAAGTATTTACTATCGCCCCGCCACCCTGCTTCAGCATTTGCAGGATTTCGTAACGCATACAGTTCCACACACCTTTCAAGTCGACAGCTACCGTACGGTCAAACTCATCGTCTGTAATCTCCGCCATCGGACGTTGCGGTGTCTGGATGCCGGCATTGTTCAAGGCCGCATCCAATCGTCCGTAGGCAGAAACAATCCAGTCTATCATTTTCCTTACTTCCTGCGTGTCCGACACGTCACAGCGGTAAGCCACAGCCTTGCAGCCTTCTGCCGCCAGTTTTGTAGCCTGTTCCGCAGGTTCCTTGATGTCAGCCAATACAGTAATATAGCCCGCTTTGGCAAACGCTTCGGCGCAGGCAAGGCCGATACCCATTGCGGAGCCGGTAACGAGAGCTACCTTTCCGCTTGCTGATGTTGTTTCCATATCCAATTGATTTATCATATTTTATGTTCTGAAGCAAAGGTAGCGAGTTTGGGAAATACAGGCTTTGCCCATCGGCTCAAAATATTTTGTTCTGAAGATCAAAGCGCAAAAGAAAGCAGCAGATCCGGTTAAAACAGCTTCCGGTCCTGCCGTCATTTTCAGACGGTCTGACCTACTTGATCTTCAGTCCCGGAATCAAGGGCTTTGTGTCAATCAGTTCCAGATTCTTTACCATCTCCTGCGTGCCCTGTTTATACTTCAGGAAATGCGGCGTCTTCAGGTGGCTCTCGTAAGCGGCGCGGTTGGCATAGATCTCAAGAATGGTGATTTTGTCGGGCGCATCCTTCTCGGCTGTGGCATAAAGGGTGAGCACGCCCGGTTCCAGCCGCATGGAAGCTTCTATTTCCTCCTTCAGATACGCATTGTATTCGTCCAGCCGGCCTGCATCGACAGTTATTTTCGATAGGCGTACCAAGTTGTCCTGAGGCGAATCCGCCGGTTTGGCTGCTTCCTGGCTGATGATACGCAGTGCCTTGATTGCCGCAGGAAAGCCGATATACGGAAGACATTGGATGACCGCAGCCGTCATTTCTTCGGGCGTGTTGCCCGCATTGATGTTGCCGTGAAAGTGCGACTGCAACTGGCTTTCCGCCTCAAGTGTGGTCAGAATGCAATAGCCGAGCAGTTCCTTTGCCTTCAGGCTGAGTGCTCCGCGAGTATATATTTCGCCAAAGAAACAGTCGGTCAGGAAACGTGATACATCTTCGCCCATTCCGCCGGGCACGCCTTCCATCACGGCGGAGATCCCTCCGCGATACAGTTTGTCCTGAATTGCTTTGCCTTTCTCGTGTCTGTTTTCTTCGGTAACGGTTGTCCGGTTATCCAGAGGAAGGCTGATGTCTCGTTCCCTGAACACCTCGTTCACCGTTCCGACAGCGTTGAGCATCTTCGGAAAGCCGATGAAAGGAGCTGTCAGATACATCGCCTCACGTAGCTCCACGGGTGTGACACCCACATTCAAGGCGGCTCCTGCATGAGCCTTCAGTTGCGGAAGCGTCTGCATGGTGGCAAGAGTGACGCAGGTTATCATTTCACGCTGCTTCATGCTCAGGCTGCCCGTAGCAAACACTTCGCCAAATATGAATTTCTGGAGAATGTCCATCATCTCCGGATCCGTACCCTGCCCGGTCAGAGCCTCGCCTCCGAAAAGGGTGCGATAGTTTTCCTTGCACATTTCTATCCGATCCGTCTTGCTGCCGGTTTGCGCCGCTGCCGGCAACAATCCTGCCAGCAGAAAGGCTGTAAGAACAATCTGTTTTCTCATATCGCGCAATATCTGTTATAAACTTTTCCCCAATTGATAAGCCTGCTCTCCATAGCGCGTGTTGCGTATGGAACCTGCCGTCCAGACACCCGAAGCAACTACCTCGCCCACGCTCTCCCAGCCAAGATAATCCATCAGCGTGCGGTAATGCAGAAGCATAGGCTCCGCTTCCTTTTTCGCGGTATCAGCGTACGTCATCAGGTAAGCGGCCTTCTTGTAATGGCCTTTGATTTGTCCGTTGATGGCATAGAAGCGATCGATTACCCGTTTCATCTGTGCCGAGATACCGAAATAATACATCGGAGTGGCAAAGACCACCATGTCGGCCGCAAGAAGATGCGGACGCAGCTCGTTGAAGTCATCCTTTATCACACACGGGCCGTCCATGCCGCAACGGTTGCATGCGCGGCAAGGTTCCACCTGTTTGAAGGCACAGTCGAAACGGTAAATTTCATGCCCTTTCTCCTGCGCCCCTTTGATAAACTGTTCCGCAAGATAAGCGGAATTTCCGTTCCGGCGGGGACTGCCGGTCAATACTGTTATTTTCATTGTGCTATTGTTTTTAGTGTTCAAACTTCCAACGGCTTTCACGATGCCGCTTCCCAAGACAACGCTCCCTGCAGCCGCAAGCAGGGATTTGCGAAAAAAGTCCCTGCGTTCCATCACTTGCGCTGTTTAAGTGCTTTTCCAAGCGACGTGCATGGCGCGATTTCCTCCCCTGTCCGCAGGTAAGTATAGCCGGGCATCTCAAAGAGAACGGGCTTCAGCCTGCTGTAGTCCGGTTTTCCCTTATCATTGAGGACGCTCTCCTCAGCATAGGTATTCGCGATCTTGCAGATGAAGTTGTCGAACGTATCGGTTTCGTAATTGTCGACCACCTCACATTCCATCACCAGCGGACTTTCATCAATGACCGGAGCTCCGGCTTCGCCCGGATGCCAGGCAAACACTTCTGATTTGTCTACCTTTGCCCCACTGACACATCCCACATAGTCGGCACGCTCCAGCATGGCTTCGTCTACCATATTGACAGAAACTTTGCCTGTAGCCTTCACTCCCTGATTGGTGTAATGAGCCTTGTGCATGCTCAACATGATGCGGTCGTGCCCGATAATGCCCACATGGGCAACGAGCAGCCAGTTTACTTTTCCGTTTACTTCCGTACCCACCACTGCTGCGGGTGTGGGATACAATGCCAGCATATGGCCGATATTCTTTTTCATATTGTTTTCTGGTTTAAAAGTTGTTTTCCTGTTTTATGCCGAACAGCCGGGATGCATTGCCCCACAGAAACAGGTCCGCATACCGGGCAAGCTCTCCGTCGGCTGCAAGCGTTTCTTTCAGTCTGTTCAGGTTGTTCCGCAACACACTCTCCGGCAGATACGGATAATCAGACCCATAAAGGATATGTTCCGGCGAAGTGACGGCAAGCAAGGCACGGATGACTTCTGCCGTGGGATTGCCAGCCAGGTCATAATAAAGCCGCGACAGGTTACCCTCCCAGTCGATGGGCTGCATTGATCCGTTGGCTGTCATCGCCGGAAGAATGGATTTCATGCGCGGGATGGCAAGCGGAAGAAACGAGCCGCAATGCGGCACGACTACTTTCAGATTCGGATAGCGCACGAGGACGTTCCTCGCCAGCATATTCACTACAGCCCGTGTGGTTTCTGCCGGATATTCGTACATAGCGAGCGGCGTGGTTCGCACGATACCCTCATGACAAGGCGAAGGACGGTGCGGATGGATGATAACCACGGCATGACGTTCGTTCAGCACTTCCATCAGCGGGTCGAGTGCTTCATCACCCAAATACTATCCGCGGCTGTTGGTGGCCAGCTTGATGCCGTCAGCCCCCAACGTGTCAAGAGCGTACACAGCTTCACGGACAGCAGCATCCACATCGGGCAAAGGCAGGGAGGCGCAGAACCTGAAACGTCCGGGATGCCCGGCCTTCACCTTCGCCGAAACTTCATTAATCCAGCGGATGCAGGCGGCACTTTCCTCCACGTTGCCGTAATAGGGCTGCGGAGCCGGCATAGTCAGTACGGCACAGCCTATGCCCGCACTGTCCATAAAAGCAGCATGACGTTCCGTATCCCACCCGGGCAGCGGAAAGGTTTCTTCCAGTTCCGCACCGTGCCGCCGCAGCATTTCCTTATATTCAGGCAGGATGATATGCGCATGCACATCTACCGGCTTCTGCGCATAAAGCATGACGCCCGGCACCAAAGCGGCTATACAGGCTATGATTCGCTTCATTTCCATAATCCTGTCATTTGCCGGTCAGTGCCTCTTGGTCTTCAGGGTATCGTCCTCCAACTATCTCAATGCTGTCCAGGTGACGGCGGATGTCAGCCAGTTCTCCGTCCGTGAAACGCACGTCTGCGCCGCCGATATTCTCTTTGATGCGTTCGATGCGCTTTGTTCCCGGGATAGGGACAATCCACGGCTTCTGTGCCAGAAGCCAGCCGATGGCAATGCGGGCAGGACTCGTCTCTTTCCGGCGGGCCAATTCCTCTACATATTCCACCAAAGCTACATTATGCTTCAGGTTCTCCGGCTGGAAACGGGGTATGGCAGAGCGGAAGTCTGTCTGGTCGAATGTCGTATTGCGGTCGAAGCGTCCGGTCAGCATAGCCTTTCCCAACGGACTGAACGGAACAAAGCCGATGCCCAGCTCTTCCAGCGCAGGAAGCAGTTCCTTCTCCGGCTGGCGGTACCACAGGGAGTACTCGCTCTGCACCGCCGCAAGCGGACAGACGGCATGTGCGCGGCGCACCGTGGCAGGGGCAGCTTCCGACAGCCCCCAATACAGCACTTTTCCTTCCCTGATGAGCGAAGCCACTGTGTCCGCCACTTCCTCTATCGGCGTGTCAGGGTCTACCCGATGCTGATAATAAAGGTCGATGTGATCGGTACGCAAACGGCGGAGCGACCCTTCCACCGCCTTGCGGATGGTGGCGGGCTTGCTTGACAGACTTACGGGGCGTGCCGATGTGTTGAGGTCGGGCATATCCACCAGGTTGTATCCGAACTTCGTGGCGATGACCACCTTGTCGCGAACCGGTTCCAAAGCCTCCCCCACCAGTTCCTCGTTCTTGAATGCACTGTAAACCTCAGCCGTATCAAAGAACGTAACGCCCAGTTCAACAGCCTCGCGCAGTGTGGCGATGGCTTCTTTCCTGTCGGGATAAGGCGGATAGCTCTGCGTAAATCCCATACAGCCCAGCCCGACTTCCGAAACGGACAGTCCCTGTCTTCCCAATGTTCTCGTTTTCATGTCTGCTTATCATTTTTAAGTTATTTCTGACTACAAAATTAGGGTGATAAGGCGGAAAAGAAGATAACACATTTACTGACAAAACAAACCTATTTACGGAATATGCGGGCATCCGTACAAATGTCCCGGATTCATCAGAAAGACAGACGGAGCTTCGCGCTGAAAAGTCTGTCTTCAAGCTGAATATATGTATCTCCAGACTGAAGACATATATCTTCAGGCTGAAGATTTGCATCTCTAGACTGGAGATACAGATTGCTCCGCGGAAAGCTGCATTTCACTGCAAAACGCCCAGACGATTTTCCCGTACAGGCCACTTCCTTTCCGCCCTTATCCGGCCCGCACACCCAGGCATAAACGGCCTACCGGTTCAGCGAAAGCGTCACCGTCACACCGCCGCTTCCCAGTGCCGATTTCAGTTGCGCACCGTCGGCATTGTCTATTTTTCCGATCCGGGTGAAGTTCCACGAATTGGTCGAATAATAGATTACCAGGTATTTCCCCTGATAAAGGATAATGTCGCCGGGGCCAGTCGAAATCTGGCGGTCATTGCGCGGAAGATCCGTTCCCAGCGGACCTACCTTCTCCATGTTGCCGTAGTCTTCCATTTCCACGGTCACATCTCCTTCAGACAGCAGCTTCATCAGAGCGTCTGCCGAAGAATTGTCTGCCAAAGTAACGGTGAATGTCTTGCCGCCTTTGACTGTCAGTCTGATTGAATTTGTTTTCATGCTTTCATTCTTTTCTTTTGATTGCCCGAATATCGGCATTGCCGCCAACAGACAGGCCAACAGCGGAATAAACTTGATTGCTTTCATACAACGGATTTTTTCAGATGTCATATTTCCGGCCGCACAAGTCTTTCACAAAGGCCGGGTCGTCAAAATCGCCCACCACGGGCTTTCCTGTATCGCATGCCGCCACCGTTGCCATGTCTTCGTCCGAGAGCCTGAAACCGATGGAACCGAAGTTTTCTTCGATGCGCTCCCTGTGTACGGACTTCGGAATAACCGCGATACACCGCTGCATCAGCCAGCCAAGCTCTATCTGCGCCACGGTCTTCCCATACTTCCGTGCAAGCCGCGAAAGGACTGCATGGCTGAAGAGGCCGTTTCTGCCTTCGGCAAAAGGCGACCACGCTTCAAGAAGAATGCCGTTCACGTCGGCATACCGCTTCATCGGCTGCTGCTGGCTGAACAGATGTGTTTCTACCTGATTGACGGCAGGAACAACCTCAAAGTGTGCTGCCAGATCGGCCAGGCGGGGAATGCTGAAATTGCATATGCCGACGGCACGTGTGCGCCCTTCCCTGTAAATCCGCTCCATCGCCCGCCACGCTCCGAACACGTCGCCGAACGGCATGTGGACAAGATACAGGTCGAGGTAGTCCGTGCCCAACCGGGCAAGCGTGCGGTCGAACGCCCGCAACGTCTGTTCATACCCCATGTCCTGTATCCAGACCTTGGACGTGAGGAAGAAATCTCCGCGCGGAACACCGCTTTCTTTCACAGCTCTTCCCACCGCCTCTTCATTCAGATAGACCGATGCCGTGTCGAGCAGACGGTAGCCCGTGGCTATGGCATCGCTCACGCACCGGCGGCATACCTCGTGATCATCCACCTGATAGACACCGAAGCCCAGCATCGGCATCCTCACTCCGTTATTCAATGCTGCATATTCCATATTTCTTCGCTTTATCGGGATTACTTGTCAATCTGGCTTTCGGTGAACGGGTCGGCACGATGCCCCATCAGGTCTATCTTTGCATAAGCCGCATCAAACTCTTCCATTTCATAGGGAGTAAGGCGGACAGAAGCCGCACCGAGGAAGTCGTCCAGATGGCCGGGATTGGTCGTGCCGGGTATCGGAGCAATCCACGGTTTGCGGGAAAGCATCCATATCAGAGCGAACTGCGCCGGAGTAACCCCTTTCCGCTGCGCCCATTCCCGGACAAGATAGACCAGCGGCATATTGTGCTTCAAAGCCTCCGGCTGGAACTGCGGCAGGTTCCAACGGCGGTCGCCCTGCTTGAAACGGCTGTCTTCGTTGATAACGCCTGTAAGAAAAGCGCGTCCTAGCGGACAGTAGGGCACAAAGCCAATGCCAAGCTCCTGCAAGGTGGGGAATATCTTGGTTTCCGGCTCGCGCCACCAGATGGCGTATTCGCTCTGCACGGCACTGACCGGACAGACTGCATAGGCGCGGCGGATGGAACGTGCACTGGCTTCCGACATGCCCCAGTGCAGCACTTTCCCCTCCTGCATCAGATCCTTTACCACGCCTGCCACATCCTCCATCGGCACATTGGGGTCTACGCGATGCTGGTAGAGCAGGTCAATGTGGTCAGTACGCAAACGGCGCAACGAGCCTTCCACAGCACGCCGGATGTGGTCGGGGCGGCTGTTCAAAGCGGTCGGCTGTCCCTCTTCCACGCCAAAGCCGAACTTTGTTCCTATCTTTATCTTATCCCGGAACGGGGCGACGGCTTCGCCCACCCACTCTTCGCTGGTATGCGGCCCGTACACCTCAGCCGTATCAAAGAACGTGACACCCTTGTCGTACGCCCTGCGGATAAGGGCTATCATGTCTTTCTTCCCGTACTTTCCGCCATAATAGCCCACCATAGGCAGGCACCCTAAACCAATGGCAGACACATTCAGTCCGCCCAAACTGCGCTGTTCCATATTTCCTCCTTGCTTTGATTCATCGGACATCCTGTCAGGCTGTCCGTTCGAAGAAGATGGCGTGCCGGCAAAAGCGCCCGACACTCCCGCCATTGTCCCGGCGGCAAGCAAGGCATAGCTCGATGCCTGCTTCAGAAAATTTCTTCGGTCCATAATCTATGATTCTATGAATTAACTTCAATGCAAAGATAACGGACCGCCATCAGAAGGAGAATAACCTATTTACTGACGATTGTAACTGATTTACGGATTGTTTTCCCATAAACGACGCTTCCATCCGTACCCGGTTTTTCGGATGCAGATGGAAGCTGAGATGCCCTTCACGCCGAAGTGCTGTGCGGGCGTGCCTACTTCACGCCGATTGCTTTTTTCAGTTTTTGCAGCAAGTCGATATCTCCCGGCCTCATCTTTCCGTTTCTTGCTGGAGGAACGTTCAGAATCAGGATATTGTCCTGTGCCGTGGCACGCTGATAAACCTCCTTCAGTTCGGCCACAGACTTATAGACCGTGTCGGACGTATGGTAGAACCAGCGTTTGGAAATACATACCGTAGACTCGAAAGGCATGTAATACTTTTTGCCATTGTGGACAAACAGTTTCGGATCCGGATCGGCCGGAAGCATCGGGTCACCCAAACGGAAGTCGCTCGGAAAATACCGGATCGGATCGCCCTCCTTCTGCTTGTCCGGCTTGATATTCACCGATTCCTTCGGAGCGTCGGGATCGTTGGAGTTGGCATCCTGACCGATGCTCCAGTTGATTCCAATCTGACACTGAGGCTCGCGTTTCTTTATCGTTTCATAAATTTCCCTCACAGGCCAGCGGTAACTGGGTTTCGCCCAACTGCCGTCGAACCAGAACTCCACGATCCGGGTGTATTCCGACGTGATGTCCATCAGTTCATCCAGCTGCGCCAGCATGTATCTGTTGTAGGCTTCATCGCTCTCCGGATTCTGAACGTCGGGGTTCACTTTCCTGTCCCACAGTGAATAGTACAGCCCCAGACGGATACCCCGTTTCCTGCATTCCCGTGCCACGGCTTTCACCACATCGGTCGCATTGCCGGAACGGGCCACATCATAGTCCGTATACCGGCTATCCCACATGCAGAATCCATCGTGGTGTTTCGCCACCAGAATGACGTATCTCATGCCGGCATCCTTTGCCGTTTTTATCCACTGTGCAGCATCAATCGTATCCGGTCGATACGAGCCGGGCGGCAAACTGCCATCCGACCACTCCGTATCATTAAATGTGTTGATGCCGAAATGGATAAACATGCCGTACTTCCTTCTGATCTGCTGCTTCTGATACCTGGAAGGCTTTTCCGAAGGACGCGGCTCGTACACTTGCTGCGCCGAAACGGGCAAAGACAAGAGCAAGACTGCCAGCACAATTGCACAAGCCACCTTTATGCCAATGTTTTTCATACAATACGATTGAAAATCTGTTGATATATACAAGATTCTACACACATCTCACTTATGTCCATCATTCATTCGCCATCGGCACGGACCAGAACCTTTCTCGACGACAGCCGCTGTGAATCCGGTCCCACCATGATAACAAACTCGCCCGGTTCTACCACATATTGCATCTTGTTGTTGTAAATCTTAAATGCTTCGGGAGGCAACGTAAAGTTCACGGTCTTCTGTTCTCCGGGCATCAAAGTGACGGAAGAGAAGTCGCGCAGCATTTTTTCCCTCGGCACTACGGTTGCTACATTGTCACGGATATAAAGTTGGACAACTTCACGGCCTTTGCGCTTTCCGGTGTTCCTGATATCAACGGAAACGTTCAACGAATCGCCGATGCCAAGTGTTTCTCTGCTGACCGACAGATTGGAATACTCAAACTGCGTATAGCTCAGTCCAAACCCGAACGGGAACTGGGGGCCTTCGGGCAAATCGCCCGGCTCTATCTTGGTAAACGTCCTTCTTTCATTATAAGCTACAGGAATCTGTCCGCTGTGCCTCGGGAAAGTCTGGGTCAGCTTCCCCGAAGGATTCTCCTTTCCGCTCAGCAGCAAGGCAACAGCTTTGCCGCCCATCGTACCGGGATGCCATGCTTCCAACACGGCGTCGCTTGCCTCAAGCACTTCTTCCAACACAAGGGGACGCCCGTTGAACAGTACGGTCACAACCTTTTTTCCGCATTTTCTGACTGCTTTCAACAGATTTATCTGATCCTGCGGAAGCTCTATCTTGCCCATCGTCACCGCCTCGCCACTGTTTTGCGCGCTTTCGCCCAGGCAGACGATTGCGATATCGCTTTCACGGACTGCTGCAACGGCAGACGACACATACGCATCGTTCAGTTCTCCCAGCTTGCAGCCTACAACCTTAAAGTCCGCTTCGGGCATCACCTCCTTCAGCCCTTCCTCCACACTGACAGCCTCTTCCGTCTGTCCCTTCATGCTCCATCTGCCCAGCAGATTGGTCTTGTCCGAAGCAAAAGGACCGACAACGGCTATCGTGGCAGGTTTCTCTATCGGCAAAGCCTCGTCCCTGTTCTTCAGCAGCACCATGGTCGGCACAGTCAGCTCGCACGCCAGGTCAAGGTTTTCCTGCGAAAGCAAAGTCCGCTTTTCCCTCTCCGCATCAAAGTAAGCATACGGGTCGTCAAACAGTCCGAGGCGGAATTTTACGACAAGTGCCTTCCGTGCCGCCTCTGTGATGTCGTCTGCAGACACGGCATTCTCTTTCGCCAGATCCAGCAAATGACGGCTGTATTGCGAAGAAGCCATATCCATTTCCAGCCCGCTGTTCATGCCCCTGCAGGCAGCTTCCTTGCCGTCGGCCGCAGCCCCTTCGGCAACGGCATGACTCAGGGTTGTCCAGTCGGAGATAAGCAGTCCTTCAAATTTCAACTGTCCGCGAAGCACATCATGATTCATGAACCGGTTCATGGTGACCGGCTCTCCGTCATACGAAGTATACGAACACATCAGCGTCCCCACGCCGGCATTGACGGCAGCCTGAAAGGGAGGCAGATACTGTTCCTGCAAGTCGCGCAACGAAAAGTCCGTATTCTGATAATCGCGTCCTCCCCTTAACGCTGCATATCCGGCAAAATGCTTTACGCATCCCATCAGCGTTTCTTTATCCTTCAAGTCCTCGCCCTGAAATCCCTTTACACGGGCGGCAGCCAATGCCGCCGACAAAACAGGGTCTTCGCCAGAGGTTTCCATGATACGCCCCCAACGAGGATCATTGGAAACATCCACCATAGGGGCATAAGTCAGCTGGATACCGGCGGCAGTAGCTTCCTTAGCGGCTAATGCGGCTCCCTTCCTCACCGATTCACGGTCCCAGCAACACGATTCGCCCAACGGGACAGGCAGAATGGTCCGATAGCCGTGGATCACGTCTTCATGAAAGATCAGCGGGATACCGAGGCGGTGCGACTCTACAGCTTCTTTCTGCAACGAACGGTTCAGTTCCGCCCCGTTAGCTTTCAGCAGCGCGCCGATCTTTCCTTGCCGTATCTTGCTTCTTACAGCCGAATCCTGACTCGCATAGTACGGAACCAGATTCAGCTCGGCAATCTTCTCTTCAAGCGTCATCCGTGAAAGCAAATCCTTCACACGCTCATCGACAGAGGCCGACTGGTCTTCGTATACTTCCATCCGGCCGTTCCGGTTAAGGTCAGTCCAGCCTTTGTGATAAAAATTCCCGGAAACTTTTTTCCCTTTGGCTTGTGACGGCATCGTCTGCGCCAGCAAGCCCGCCGCAAGCACCGCGGCCAAATAATAAAAGCTTTTCATAGCCTGTTTTTCTATTCGTCAAACAACATAAGGATAAAGATGATATTCAAACACAAAAAACATAGGGACACAAAGTCCAAATCCGGAATCCTCCTCTGCAGCTTTGTGTCCCTGTGCCAGCTTATGCAGGCAGCCCGGTCAATACTCCACCTTATAATCTTTCTTGAACGGTTCTCCTGCCCATGCCTTCTTTGTAGTCCAGTCGGCTGGAGCGTCCGTCCAGAACGGATCATCGGCAGGCAAGCCCAACGGCAGGAAACTCAGCGTCGCCATATAAAGGCTGCCCGTAGAAGTATAGCCGTCCGCTATATTCGGCTGATGGCCGTTGAAGCCCAGCACGAGCCATCCGTCTGCATCGAAGTTCTGGTTTCCGTCATACATGTTGCGATGTACGGCAGTAAGGGCGCAACGCACCTGTGCTGGCTTGATTCCTTCAGGAAGCTTGTGACGCAAAGCTGCATCGGCCAGCGACTGGAAGGCAGCGGTACGATAGGTCACCGAACGTCCGAAGGCCGGATAAGTTCCGTCCGGACCGATAATGCGTTCACAGAATTCAGCATGGCGTATCATGCGGTTCAGGGCCTGCTCATATTCCTTCTGACTTGCCCAACGCAAAGGAACCAGCGTTTCCAGCATAGCCACCATCATCGGATTCAGCACATACGAATTGTAATAGTCCATGCTGAACTTGCTTCCGTCGCTGTACCAGCCGTCACCCACATACCATTCCTGTATTTTGTTCTTCGACATACGCAGGCGGAACTGGTCGGCTTTTTCGCCCTGCTGCAGCAGAAAGGCTTCGGTCAGACCGGTAAAGAGCAACCAGTTGTTGTAGGCACCCGTACGGTCGCGCAAGGCTTTGAACGAATCCAGAAAACGTTTCTTCGTCACGTCATCCAGCGGTTCCCACAAAGCTTTCGGGGCACGCAGAAAAGCATGAACCACATAAGCCGCATCTACGATGGGCTGCGCCTGCTTGGTGAAGTTCAGCATGTCGGGCGATGCCGGATCAACAGCGTTCTTCAACCCTTTCAGAACCTCTTCGCGCATCTGCTTGCGCAATTTACCTTCTTCCGTATCGTCATCAGGCAAGGCCAGCCAGGGAGCCACGCCAGCCAACGTACGGCCTACAGCTTCCAGATGGGTTATTTCATCATACCCGGCAGGATTGCCGCTCGGTGATTCAATCGGCATATTCTTGCGCAAGGTCCCTTCCGCCAGACTGTGTATGACAGGATAAGAAATTTTCCACAGCCATTTCACCCATTGTTCACGGTCCTGCGCACCGGTGGACATTTCCAGTTCCGCCTTTTCTTTTTTGTTCTTCGCCTGTACCGGTACGGCAGGCAACATCAGCACTGCCACCAACAGCAGCACCAAGCAATTCATTTTTTTCATAACCTTTTTATTTAGTTCAACATTACGATTCTCTTTTCGGGATATCCGCCAAATGCCTTACTTTGTCTGCTTCGCATTTACGCCGGACATCCGCCGTTTGAAATATTTCTCAAAAAACAAGATCTGATAATCGATCAAATTAATCCAATATGTCCAGTTATGCTCTCCCGGACGAACGATGAAATCGTGTCCGACACCGCAGTCCTGTAAAAGCCGGTGCAGCTCCAGATTCACTTTCAGAAAGAAATCCCCACTGCCGCAGTCGACAATCAGAGCCAGGTCACCGTCTTTTATCCGGCCTGTCTGGCTGATAACCGTATGCTCTTCCCACCGCTGCCGGTTGTCGGCATATGCGCCCAACTGCCTGCTTATCCCCCAGTTGCCAGGAAAAGGACGGATATCCACTCCGCCGCTGGTACTTCCTGCCGCACCGAACACGTCCTTATGCCGCATGGCGTTCCACAGCGCACCGTGTCCGCCCATGCTGTTTCCTGTTATGGCACGCCCGTTTCTCGATGCGACTGTCGCGTAATGACTGTCAGTATACTGCACCAGTTCTTTGGAAACAAACTCCTCAAACCGATAGTCCGGATTCAAAGGACTGTTCCAGTACCAGCTGTCCTTTCCGTCGGGACAAACAAACATGATGCCTTTCTCGTCTGCAATGCGAAGCAGTTCGGGCTTATATTTTAGCCAGCTCTTCGCATTGTTGCCATACCCATGCAGCAGATATATGACCGGACAGGCCTCCGGCTGTCCGGCACAAGCCTGCCGGGGAACTATATAAACTACCTGCACGTCCCTGTTCATGGAAGGGCTTTTCACCCAAACCGTATCCACACGCGATGCCTGAACCGACAAGACGGCCATCCATACCGACAAGACGGTCATCCAAAAAACTGCTTTTCTCACCTTCACTTTTTTTTGAAACAAACGATTTTTATCCTGTCATGCACTATCTGCCCGCATGTGCCCGGATCTTCTCCAATGCGGCGGCATACCGTTTCCCGAACTCCAGCTGGGCCTCCGCACCGAAATGCGGATCCTCTGTCCCCGGAAAGGCAGGTTCCAGTCCGTCGGAAGACACACATGCCGATTCTGGCAGTTTGCCGGGCACCGACTCCAGCATACGGTTATATGCTTTGATGTCTTTCTTTCCGGCCCACTTCCACTGCCCCAACTGCCCGATAATGACAGGCACATGCGCATCCCCCGCCTCATTCCGCAGATTTTCCATCAGCGCAATCAGTCTTTTCTCATACTCTTCCGGTGCGATCCGGTCCGGACCGCTGCAGTTGCTTTCGCCCTGATGCCACAAAATCGCTTTCAATTTGCCGGAACACAATGCCTGTTTCAGTCTTTCTACAGTAGCCTCATAGAGTTTCTGTCCCTTTTCCCATTGCTGGATGCTGCTTCCGCCCCGTGCATTGACAACCAGTCCCACCTGATGTCCTTTCTGCGCTACGCATTGGGCAAAAGTCCACGCCGGTCCCAACTGCTGCATGGAAAGGTCTTTCCGGATATTGGAGTATGCATTCAGCGGAAGACGGGCAGGTTCAAACCCGCCTTCTCCGTTCATCAGCCACACGTTTTCGAGCGTGTCATCCTGCATGTCCGCAGGAACGGGAGCACGCCCTGCCATGTTCGACTGGCCGATGCACAGATAGATGTCCATTTCTTCAGAAGGAGAGAGCACGGCGGCATCCGCACAGTCCGACGGCATACGGCAGGCAGCATTCGAGAGTTGCAGTAACCGGCTGTTGTCCGCCCACAGGAAAAGATAGCCGAAAGCGATTTCCGCCAGCAGAAACTCTTCGCGGGAAGGAAACAGATCTTCTTTTCCCTGATAATACGTGCCATTGGAGTTCCGCCCCTGCATGCGCAGCATTTCATCCTCGCGCACCTTCATCCAGTCGGCCGCAGATGGTTTCATGCCCTTGTCCAGCCCGAAACAGTGAGCTATCACATCCATCAGCCAGCAGTTCACCTGCTTGCTGGTGCCCCAGTCGTTCCCCTCCGGGAAATAAATTTCATGAGTCGCCTCTCCGTTCTTACCTCGCACGTACATAGTATGTCCGTCGAACTGCTGATTGTTCAGTGCATTATAGATACGGTCACCGTTGAACAGCGAAACCTCCATCGCCTGTTTTCCCGCCAGCACATAAGGCAGCACATTGATGGCATTCTGCATGAAAGCCACCGTATAGTCCACATGCACGATGCCATGATTGACGACCGTTCCGTTTTCCTCCATGTTGCTTCCGTTCAGAAAGTCCTTCAGACAAATTCCGTTTACAGTCTTCCCGCTGTGAATATCCGAAGGGGAAGCATAGGCAGACAATTGCAGTCCCACTGCCCGGCGGTGCCATACGGGAGCGTTCGGGTGTTCGGGAAACATGAGCGAGGCCAATACCAGCATATCAGAGTTCCATGCGTTTTCTTCCGACTTGCTGTCGCCCTTGTAAATCACCTTTCCCGCCTTGTCTTTATAATAAGGAATCTTGTAGTCTAAAAAGCGGTCTGCTTCATACACGGTCATGCTACAGACTTGGGAGCGTGTTTCATCATCCAGTTCGTCCCACAGCAGCCAAGCTGCAAAAGCCGCCTGCGAAGCCCACCATGCGCTTTGCCACTGCTTTCCCCATCCCTTTTCTTCTCCGATACAGGCTTTATGACGGTAAGCCAGCGACTGGATCAGACGGACAGCTATGGCCTTTGCCTCCGATACCGGCACTCCTGTTACAGTTTCATCATAGACATGAAAGCGCAAAGCTACAGCCAGCGAAAACGCTACATGGCTGACCGGACGGATGTAATGTTCCGTATTCCCCTTGAAATCCAGGTATTTGCCCGTTTGGCTTCCATAGCCCTTTACCTTGTTGTACCAGTCGTTGACAGGATATTTCAGTCCCTGGCGGAAGAGCTGTATAGTCCGGTCCGCCAACGGATCGGCCAGCAATTCCGTATTCAGACGCTCCCAGCGAACGGGAGCAAGCGCAGTCTGCGCACCTGTTGTCTGCAATGCCGATACAGCTATCAGACAAACACAAAGCAAGCGAATCAGTTTTGTTTTCATAAGCAGTTTTTTCAATTAACAAAGCATCCGGCAGTTATGCACCCGGCACGACGAATGCAAAAGCACCGGAAACACAAAATTTACAAGGCCGAAATTAACATTTTTCTCTGCAACTCTGTGTCCCCCGTGCCTGTTTTTTGTATGCCCGCCGCAGATTCA
>NZ_JANRHN010000031.1:0-40575 GCF_024733745.1 Bacteroides sp. ET225
AATCAAACATTCATCATTCAGTTCTCCATTGCTTTTATAAGTACGGACAGAACGGGAACACCATTGCCCATAAAGTTCGTTTACCTCCCTTTCGGCAATCTCATACCCAAAAGTGTAAGAATAGATTTTCCATTTTTCTCCATCCTCTTCGAATAACTTTCTTGTATGTTCATTTTCTTTCATTTCATCTGCAATGTGTCGCATCATACCTTTCTGCGCCTTCTCCAAAGTCGTGAATAAACCTATACTGTTTTCTTTGATTTTACGCAATGGATAACGTTGGTTTTCTACTTCTATGTGGATTAATTCGTAAATGGTGTTCATGGTTGTATATCTGTTATTGACCTCTTTTTTATGGATTGTTTGTTCAATTCTCCTGTTCCAGAAATAGCTTGTATATAATTGTCATAGTGAGTAAAACAACACCGTTCCCCCATTTTATTTTCTTTACAAAAACTTGCCATTCAGACAAAAAGAACTTATCGGCTCGCGATATGGCTACTTTGTTAGCCAACGAAGTAACGGTAGGAAAAAGTACTAACGGAAGAAGAAACCAAAGTCCGGCTTTTGTTCCATACTCCCATGCTACGATATCTGCCAATACGTAGGCAAGGAAGTTTAATAGCAGCAAAAAGTTACAGATGAATTTCATATATTTTTGTTATTTCCAACCACTCAGAACCAAAGTGATATTAAAAGGTAAAGAATCAGGCACACAGCCAAATCCCCATTTGAATTTGCATGTTTTAGGGAACTGGGTCATAAATTCATGTATAGAATTCATATCATCCATGCGAAGCTCTTTCCCATTAGTATAATAGAAACTAAAAACGCAATTGGATGCTAATCCTATATAAGACGATGCCTCCTTATATACCTGTTCCCATAATCTTTCCATGCTATCGGAATGGGCTTTAATTACTTTGATATTTTTATCATCCAACAGGCAAGCCAATTCAGAATCGGCAATCTTTAACTTTGACGCTGTAGAAATCAACTCATGAATCAGAGCCTTTCTGTCATCAATACTCAAATCGTCAGCACGCAAATCGCCCTCATGGAAGAAGTCATCCAACTGACTTTCGTCCCATCCATGCCCTAATTCCCAATGCTTACCAATCTCGAAAATGAAGTCGTCGGGAAGATTGAAAGCATCCGCTATAAGTTCCCGCAATTCCTCCTCGTATTGCTTATACCACGAGCCGACTTTTACAATGAATTTCCCATTGTCATAGAAAATTCTGCCTCTTGGGATTCGGGTATAGTCCTGATAATAAACGGATGTTTCTTTTCCTTTTGCTCTGTCTCTGCATTTCTTTGCCTGCCAGATGGTTTTGTGAAGTTTACTGTAAGTGGTATGCCCGTTCACCATTTTTGACTGGGACAAAGAAGAAGCATGAACTTCAAACAAGTGGTGTTCTTCGGGCAGATACCAAAAGATTCCTACCATAGGCTCGATTTCTTCCGATTCGAAACCTTTCATCAGATTGTAATAGTCTATTTCTTTCATATTTTATGATTTGGTTATGTAATAAGTCATTCTAAAATTTACTACCAGCTTATTGGATTATGCTTTCCTACGTTTCTCATTCACCAACCGTACGCATGTTTCATAAAAACGGTCGAACCTTTGGGCTTGCTCTTCGGAAAAGTTCAACTGCGCTTTGATGTTATCTGCTTTTTCGTAATCAACTAAGCATTCCATTCCTTGATAATATTTTTCATCTACAAACTTGTCCCAACCATTCAGCAATTCATCTAATACTTTCGGGTCTTTGATAAAGGGCAGTTCGGAGATTTGGTGACGATACCCAAACGTGAAGTTTTCTTCCAACAGCTTGGCTTGCAACTTACGCCTTAGCGTTGCCGGAACTTTCTTAGTAGGGGCAAACACATCGGCACATGCCGGATGCCAATGAGTATTGCCAAGTCCTAACGAATGGGTCAGATAGCGGTCATCACTGGAATCTAAAATAAGCGTATGCCCCTTACCGTATTTCTGTTCCAGTTCTTTGTTTCTTTTTTCTATTTTCTGAGGTGTCCAAGGACATGCATCAATGATACTCAATTCTGCATCATATTTGCCCATATACACTTCCACAATATCTCCCATTTTGAAGCGGATTTTTTCTTCCGGGCGACCGTAAAAAGGAAGAACTTTTCCTTTTTCATCCGTCCAAGCATTTTCATCATTAAACTCACCATCATGTGTGTAAGTACGGAAAGCAACGGTACATCCATACGGAGCATCCAATAGTATCTTATTAATGACATACCCTAAGGTATCATCGGGTTCTCCCTCCTTTTCACATTCCTCTTCATCCTCTTTTGCTTCGGCGACAATCTCCTGCAACATTTCATAAGCTTTTTCGAAGGTGGAAAATAAGCCCAATTCAGATATCCATGTCTTGCGTGATGGATAACGCAAGGTTTCCAATACGATTCTGTTTAACTCAAATACAACCATAATATTCAGTAATATTTTTATAACGAAACATTTACATAAACTGTTTTCTCTATCAGCAAAGGATACTTGTCCCCTTTGTGGAAATGTCCAAACAAGGCATATTGCGGTGCAAGCAATTGGATTTGTCTTGCCAGGTTCTTGCATCCTTTACCGTTCTCATCTTGTATGCCAAATGGTGCTCCATGAGTTATAAACACATTTATTAATTCATTTTCGATGAAACATTGCAATTTATCTCTTACCGAGAGAGAAGCAAACGTTACTCCTTCAATATCAATCAGGCTATTCTCCAAATAAATGACATTTTCCGGTATCATGCTTTCCAATACAGAATTTGCAGTTTCGAAATTCGTATCATGGTTTCCTGATACGAAAATCTTGTATCGGGCAGACCGTGTACCATACCATTCGAAAAAATCTTCCAACTGCTCTTTGTTTCCAAAATCACAAGCATCTCCGGCATGAATCAGCACATCACAAGAAGGAATGGACAAACTGCGATGTTTTCCATGCGTATCGGATAGGGCTACGACTTTAAGTCCTTGTATTATAAATTCAAACACTAATCTTTCATTTTATAAAATTGATATATCTACATTGCTTATCCGCGTAGAAGATTCAACGATATTGAACTTCTTTGCTATTCCAAGCGATTTATATGTAGCCAAAGCTTCTTTATGAATCGGAATAATGCCTAGCTTGGGACGAATAATACGGCATACTTCTTCCAATGTTTCCACATCAGCATGTCCGCTGGTGTGAAACCCATCATAAACCCCGTCCAATATGCGATTGGGAAATAGCTTGCGAAGCTCTATTATTTTCGGATTGATTTGTTTTTCCGTACCATTGTAATAACCCTGCCAAAGAGAATAGACAAGGTAGGCAGGCTCATCATTGTATTGCTCCAGCATCTCCTTTATAAGCTCCATCTGACCAACACGTACAGGCATCAAGAATCCTTCATTGCTCAATTTGGCTACAATTTTCGGACTTGAAATGCATTGCTTATAAATCTCAAAAACATTATTGAAATGAAACAAATCTTTTTCCATACACCGTGTAAACACATCAAGAACCGACTTCTGATACGGGTCACACAAGAATATTCTACCTGTTTCTTTACATGCTTGATAAAAAGATACTAGACGATCCATATCCGTAGATGAGCAAAGAGCAAAAACATACTTATGTTTTTTGAGCAAAGAGATTGTATTATGTTTGATGTCATTTTCCGTAATCGTATTTTCCTCTCTTCTCCCCAACATGGTTCCTTCAATAATAAGAAAATCCACATTCTTTATAAAGGCCCGTAACATTTTGGGAAGTCCACTTCCCAAATAACCATGCTTACGGAAATCTCCTGTATGAAAAATGGTTTTACCTTCCACTTCGATTTTAAACATATACGCATCGAAGGCTGAATGAGAAACATAATAGGGGGTTACCCGAATCTTCCCTTTTATATCAATCGGGACATTGGATTTATAAGTATGAAAACTCTTAATAGCACTAATCTCCTTGCTACAGTCCTGATGCTTACTTAGTGCACTATATTTACACATCATCACTTCTTGTGCTCCTCTGCCGATATATTGCGGAACATTCTCGGGCACAAAATAGAACAAGCCCACATGATCACCGTGATAATGGGTATAGAAAATGGCATCCACATCTTGTGTCAGCTCTGTTACATCAGCTTCACTTAATTCTTTTTCTTCGCTATCGGGCAAGTTGGCACCAAGGTCGATAAGTATTTTTGTGTTATCGCTTCTGATTTCGGTGATACATCCTCCTATTTGATGTGCACCGCGGTAAATGGTTATTCTCATAAGCCGGAAATTAATGAGATAAAGAAGCCTTTTTCAAGACTTCATTACCCTTTTAAATTCAACAACCATATTGGAACGTTTCAGAATGGGCTGGCCCAACTGCGTCTTGACCGTTTCATAACGGAGTTTTACCCAATCCACTACACGATTTCTAATTTCATTGTCGTAATAGAGGACGACTTCTAAAGGAAGACGGAGATGCTCAGCATCTGAAAGTACATTGTTCGGTTGTGCAAGGTCCGGTTCGGTCGTAGTTATACCCAATAAGAAAGGTACAACAGTTCCCTCCAGCGAACCCTTGCCCATTTCCGTCTGATACCCTAATTCTTTCCGCACACCCTCCACTATATCCCGCAAGACGAGCATTTCGTCAACCAGTCCTTTTTCACAAAGTACATCAAGTTCCGTATTCAGACTTTCGTCCGGCAATTCCGGCATTCGCCTGTTCTTTTCCCACATAACCTGGAACCTGAATGATTCCATTCTTGTTTTGGCATTCAATTGTGTTTTTCTTTTCTGATTTTGTTTCTTGCCCATAATTCGTGATGTTTCTGTAATCTGATGCAAAGGTATAGCTACGGTATGCGGAAAGTCCGCATAGTTATAAAGAAATAACTTCTTTTGTATAAGAGTCATCATCCAATATATCTACAATACCCAAATTTGGTAATGTAGACTCGGAAAACAGAAAAGTCAAGGGAAAAGATTTATCATGATTTATTATTGCAAAATAGTCACCTTCCTTCGTTATTAATGAAGATTGTTTTTTACTTCCCCATCTACCATCTTGAAATAGATATCCACTTACCGTTTGTTTAGGAGTTGAACCCCTTGACTCTGATTTATTATTTAAGACAACTATATAAAATTCCGGAACGGAGGAAATATCCTCTTCTTTTAAATGCTGAAGTTCTAAGGGCAGTCCAACATCCAATTCTTGAAGACATTGTATGATAGATATCAATTCAGACTTGAGCTTATCAAAAGAATTTTCAACAAAAAAGCTATAGAAATCTTTTATATGTTCGCGTACACCACATTTTCTTCCCAACGAATCTGCTCCATACTTAACCTCTATTAATGCAACTTTATGAGGTCTTTCTTTAGAAATGGCAATGATATCAAAACGTGCCTTTTGTGCAGGTTTTGTATATTCAACATCTATGCAGAACCACCTAGAAGCAGGGTTATTATTATTACCAATAACTAAACGTGATTGAGCCTTTTTTTCTTGCGTATTACGTACGTTGCTTTGTTTCTTTACTTGCTCATAAAGCCTAACAAGTTCAGGTGCTGTCAAACTTACTTCTTTCCCACTAACGCCTTCAGTATAATAAGAAGACAATGTTCCTTTTAGCGAGTACGGTTTACATTCTATCTTGGCTATATTGTCACAATTATAATAAAGATTAATATACCCATTTCTTATTCCGATGATAATTTCATCTTTGTGCTTCAAATAAATTTCTCTATAAAAATCACTAGACTTAAATCTGTTTATAAAATCTTTACTTACTCCATTTCCACGAAAAGAAGCTTGTTTTTCCATAATTCTACTATTTATATAAGTTAAACATATTGTATAAACACTTCCTCATCTCTTTTCTCAAGCTTTCAGGTTCAAGGACCTGTATGGAGGTTCCTTTGCCTAACAGTTCATCTATGAGATTCTTAGTCACGCATAGTTTGTATTCAAAATCGCAATACTTATCCGTAATACGGATTTCCTTTTGAGAATGATGCAAAGGCAATGTGCGCAGATAACTGCCTTGTGTTCCATAAGCACGGATGACCACCCTCTCGGGCTTGACGTTTTCATTCACCCAGATACCGACACTATCTTTGTAATAAACCTCTGGTGAGAAACCTTCTGGATAATCAAAATGGAGTTCTTCCGTATGAATGTCCAGAATACGGTCGAACGAAAAATGACGGACGCCTTTCAACTCCTCGCAATGACCCAACACATACCACCTTTGCCTGTATACTTTCAGGCAATATGGATGCACCCGATAAACACAGCTTTCGTCTTTGTAGAAAGGTCGGTAAGTTATCGACAGAACCAGATTCTGTTTCATTGCCTCAACAAAAGTCTGAAGATATGCTGAGCCTTCGGGAATTTCCTCCAACAAAATCCGGTCTTTTATCTGCTTTCCTTCGGTTATCATATTGACCGTGCTGAAAGAGTTAACCAGCCATTGCCGCGTCTTGTCTTCACGAAAAGCGGAAAGGTCTTCGATGTAATACTTATATCCATTGAATGTGTCACACAGAATATTGACTTGAAACAAGTCCTCCACAGCCTTGCGATGGTCGTGGAAAGTACGCAATGGCAAAGGTTTTCCATCACTCAACGATGAACGCTGCCATTTGTTGCTTATTTCCTCAAAGGTAATCCGTCCGGCCTGCATCAAGGTGTTCAGCAACCAAATATAACGGTTAAAGGTAGTGCTTATCATTATAATCACAAAGATAACTAAATCTCACTCAAAAACAAGCCATTTCAAGAATATCATTCCCGTTATGAATCTATTCAATACAATGCGAAAGCTTTTTTGCAATTTTGAGCATACAGAGTCTGAATCAGCCGTTCAAAAAGGATTAAGAAAATAACAATCAAACAAACACAGAACATAAAGACTCACACGAACACATTTCCTTTAGTATTATTTAAAGTACCACTTATTCCATTCTTAGAGCCTGTCGTTTAAATTTTCCAATAAAGTAATATGTTGTCAGGCTCTTAATCAAGCCCTCTTCCCCAATCACCCCTCCAACAATCCGCGGTCCGCCATCCATTTTCAATTATTTCACATAAAAAGGTGCAGTTATCTCAGAAATATTCGTTTAATTTATAAACACTTTTTTATTAAAACTGTTTTTCCAGTAAAGAGATAAAGTCAAAGCGTCCATCACCCGGAATATGCCCTCTGATGCATTGCAGGCGAGATCGGCCGGCTCAAAAAGATAACGGAACATTTTACTCAGGATGACGGGACATTTTGATGAAGATGACGAATAATTTTAATCAAGATAACGGGTCATTTTACAAGGCCCGGCAAGGCACGAAAAAATGCAAGAATTTAATGTCGAAATTATAAACCAAGACTTATGAAGAAGACAAGTTTAATAAGCGGACTACTTTTCCTTTTGGGCATCTTTGCCCTGCAGGTCCGGGCGCAAAGCTACGACCAGATGTGGAAGGAAGTGGAGAATCTGGAGAAAAAGGATTTGCCGAAATCGGCAATAAATCAGTTGGACAAGATTTATGCGAAAGCGGCAGCCGAAAGAAATGCGCCTCAGATGATGAAGGCATTTCTTGTGCGGACGGAAGCGAAAGTCTGCTTGTCGGCCGACAGCCTGAACGGTGAACTGGAAGCTCTTCGCCGCTGGACGGCCGAAGAAAAGGATACGGTGGCCCGCGCCGTGCTGCACCATATCATGGGGGTGTACCAACTGGAAGAGCAGACAGCCGACGTGGACAGTGCGCTGTGGTATTTCCGCGAATCGCTGAAGTATCCGGATGTGCTGGCCAGGGTGACGGCCAAAGACTACCGTCCCATGGTTGAAAGCGGAAAACTGAGCGAGAAATATTTCGGTGACACGATGCTGGATCTGCTTGTGCGTCAGGCAGCCTACAGGTTTTCGTGGGGATACGTGGATGTGACCCGCAGCAAGGAAGCGCACCGTGCCGTAATGGATTTCTACAACTCGCTGATTGACTATTATATCCGGACAGGCAACCGCTCAGCCGAACTGCTGACCCGCCTTTGCCTGCTTTCTTACCGGCAGGGAGGCGAGATGGTTCCGCCCGTCAGGCTCTCTCAGACGGAGGAAGTGGCTTTGCTCCGAAACTGGATGAAAGAGTATGCCGGCGTGTCTTCCTGTGCAGCCGTATATGTGCATCTGACAGAATTGTATCACCGGAACCAGCAATTTACAGAGGCGATGCAGGTTATCGATAAAGGACTGGAACTGTATCCCCGGTCGGAATTTGCCGCCGACCTGAAAGACTACCGGCAACGGATCCTGAACCCTTCGCTGAACCTGCATACGGAATGGGCTTATCCCGGAGAAGATGCCGTGTTTGAAGTGAGGTCGAAAAACCTGAAGGGGATGACACTGGAGGTATACCGGCTGAATCTGAAAGCATCGTCATCAATCTTTGCGGGCGGAATGGAACGGGCGGACATGGTAAAGAAATACGGGAAACTGGCAGGAAGCAAACATTTTGCCCTGCCCGACACTCCCGACTATAAGGATACGGCAAGTACATTCGTCTACCGGATGCCGGAACCGGGCATCTACATGCTCAAGTCTGTCCCCGACGGGCACAAGGACAAAGCGGCATACGAACTGGTGCATCTTTCTCCCCTGCAGATACTTTCGTTTCCGCTGGAAGGCAAACAGACGGAATATGATGTGGTGGACCGCAAGACGGGCCATCCGGTGCCGGGAGCGGAAATCGTGTTCTATTCCATCCCCACTCCGGGCAATTACACACTTTATCGCACGTTCAAGACGGACGGAAGCGGACGTGCCGTGGTTCCCGAACTGAAAGAACGGAGCCTTTGGATGAATGCCCGGACAACAGACGGCGACTTCATGCAGGTTTCGTATGTATCAAGAGGCCGAGGACTGGCTGTTCCTTCAGACGAGAAGGAAGCATACCGCACGGAACTTTATACAGACCGTGCCCTATACCGCCCAGGACAAACCGTTTACGTGTCTGGAGTGGCCTATAAGCAGCAGGGTGACGATACGAAAGTCCGCAGCAGATGGAAATTCACCTTGACCTTGCGTGACGCGAACGGTCAGGAACTGTCCAAACGTGAACTGGTCACGGACGACTTCGGAGGATTCCATGCCGAGTTTGCATTGCCTCAGTCAGTGCTTCCGGGCAATTTCCGTCTGGAAGCGGAAAACGGGAACCGGTATATACGAGTGGACGAATACAAGCGTCCTACGTTTGACGTAGTGTTCACGCCTTACAAGGAGTCCTATACAGCGGGGGATACCTTGTCGCTGGAGGCCGCCGCAAAGAACTTTTCGGGAGCTCCGGTACGAAACGGAAAGGTAAGCTACACCGTAACCCGCTCGCAGGCATGGTTCTGGCGGATCGGAGGAGGTTCATCCCAGGTGATCGGAAGCGGTGAAACCCAGACGGATGCCGACGGAAAGTTCCGGATAGAAGCAGTCCTCGAAAAACCGGAAACCAGCACCGGCGACTGGAACAGCTATTATATATATAAGGTAGGTGCGGATGTGGTGAACATAGACGGCGAAACCCAGTCGGGAAGTCTGTCTTTGCCCGTCAGCAAGTTGTCGATGGGTCTGCAAATCGACGGACTGAGCGCAAAGGTGATGCGTGAAAAGCGGGACAAGATCCAGTTCCTCGCGCGCAACCTGAACGGCCAGCCGGTAGACACAAAGGTCAGCTACCGGATTTATACGCTGGACAAGGACGGCAAGAAAGGCTCGCTGGCCGCGCAAGGAGAACAGCCTTCACAAACCGCCTTTATCCCCGAAGCCTTGCTGGACTGCGCATCCGGAAAATACCGGATAGAGATTTCGGCCGATGACAGGCAGGGCAGAACATGCAAGGCAGAACAGGATTTTGCTCTCTTCTCCAGAAACGATGTCCGTCCGCCTTATGAAACGACGGAATGGTTCTATCAGGAAGGTACGGAATTCAGTGAAGAACATCCGGTCACTTTATACGTGGGTTCAAGCGAACAGGATGTGTACGTGTTCTACTCCGTCTATTGCGGAGCCAAACGCATCCATAGCGAGCGGCTGACACTGGACAATGAGATCCGCAAATTCGTCTACCCGTATAAGGAAGCGTATGGCGACGGCATTACGGTGAGCTTTGCATTCATGAGAAAAGGCATTTTCTATACCAAGCAGGTTTCCATCACCCGGCCGGAACCGCAGAAAGAACTTTCGCTGAAATGGGAAAGCTTCCGCGACAATCTTGTGCCGGGCGGACAGGAAGAATGGACGCTGAGCATCCTCGACAGAAACGGAAAGCCTGCCGACGCACGCTTCATGGCAACGCTGTATGACGCCTCTCTCGACCGTCTGCTGGATAATCAATGGAGCTTCAGACTGAACTTCCGGCGTTACACTCCTTCCGTATGGCCGGGCATGCACACCATGAATACGTATTTCTCTCTGTACAGCCCGTTCTACGACCACAGCCATTCGAATGTGTATGACTTTGATTTTCCGAACGGATACAGCCGTCTGTTTGTACCTTCGCTCCGGCAGAGAAACATTTACGTCCGTGGCGGCGGAAAAGTGCTGATGGCACGCAGCCTGGCTTCTTCCAAAGCGTTGTATAAGGCGGCGGCAGACGAAGTTGAGCAAGCTACAGTTGCACAGGAAAATGGTTTTGAAACAAACAATGGAGTCTTTTCTATGGCTATAGCTGATGTGGCATCGCTGTCCTCGCTCGAATCAGATGAGGAATACGTGCCTCTGAGAGACAACTTCGCCGAAACAGCTTTCTTCTACTCCGACTTGCGCACCGATTCAGCCGGTGCCGTGCGGATGGTGTTTACCATGCCTGACGCAGTGACCGAATGGAAGCTGATGGGAATGGCACACACGCAAAGCATGGACTACGGACTGATTACGGCAAAGGCCAGAACCAGCAAGCCGTTCATGATCCAGCCCAACATGCCGCGCTTTGTGCGTGCAGGCGACCGTGCCGTCATAGCAGCTTCGCTGGACAACATTTCGGGCAATGTCGTTGCAGGAATCGTACGCATGCAACTGGTGAATCCGGTTGACGGCAAAACGGTATACGAATCCGAACAGCCGTTTGAAGTGGCGGCTAACCAGAACGGCTCAGTGAGCTTTGAATATGAAATGCCGGACACATACGATGTGCTGATATGCCGCATGGTGGCCGATGCCGGAGAATACAGCGACGGCGAACAGCATTACTTGCCTATACTGACCGACAAACAGTGGGTGACGGAAACCTTGCCGTTCCAGTTGAAAGACAATGAAAGCAAGACACTGGAGCTGGATGACCTTTTCAACAAGCAGAGCAAAACAGCAACCGGCCGCCGGTTGAGCTTTGAACTGACGGCCAATCCGGTCTGGTATGCAGTGCAGGCGCTTCCGGTTCTTTCCAACCCCGACAGTGAGAATGCTTTTGCATGGGCTGGAGCTTATTACGGCAATGCGCTTGCGCAACTGATTCTCGACAAGAATCCGGAAATCAGACAGGTGTTCAGCGCATGGGCATCTCAAAGCACCGACAAGGATACGTGGCTGAGCAAACTGGAACAGAACCAGGATCTGAAGAACATGCTGCTCAATGAAACGCCCTGGCTGACAGAAGCAACCGACGAAAGCGAACAGAAACGCCGCATCGCCGTACTGTTCGACTTGAACCGGATGAAGAACCAGTTACAGACAAGCGTGGACCGTCTGGGCAAGATGCAGCACACAGACGGAAGCTGGTCATGGTTTGACGGAATGGCCGGAAGCCGGATTGTCACGACACAGGTGGCAGAACTCATGGCACGGCTGAAAGCGATGAACGCTGTGACTGATGTACGGATAAACAGCATGTACCTGAAAGCCTGGAACTGGCTGACCGCTCAGATGCAGGAAGAATACAGAAGCATGAAACGGCAGGAGGAAATGCATGAGCTGAACGTTCTTCCGAGCAATCTGGCCGTAAAGTATCTTTATATATGTGCTTTGGACAAGTTTGCAGCATCAAAAGCCGACAAGGCAGTCAACGCATATATGCTGGAGAAACTAAAGAACCGCTCCGCTGAATACTCCATCGGTGAAAAAGCAATGATTGCCGTCATCATGCAGGGTACAGGCAATGCTAGCGAAGCCATGACCTTGGTCCGCTCCATCAAGGAATATTCGCTGTACACACCCGAAATGGGACGCTATTTTGACACGGCAAAAGCTTTGTACTCATGGAACAGCTATAAGATACCGACCCAGGTGGCAGCAATGGAAGCCATCGCCAGAGTGGAGCCTGATGCGGCAATGCATGCAGAAATGCAGCAATGGCTGCTGAAACAGAAACAGGTTCAGGCGTGGAGCAACTCGCTGGAAACGGCAGACGCAATCTATGCACTGCTTTGCTCCGGAGGACACCAGCTGAATACATCAGGCAAAATGACCGTCAAGGCCGGCAGAATGGAGATGGAAACTCCGGACGATGCGCTGGGCTATGCACGCCGCACCTACACGGGAACAGATACTGATATAAAACGTGCAGAAATAAGCAAAACCGGCAGCGGAATCGGCTGGGGAGCCGTTTATGCCCAATACCTGGAAGAAATGGACAGACTGGCAGATGCCAAAGGAAACGGCTTGTCCATCAGCCGCGAAGTGCTGAAAGACGGCAAACGGATCGACAAGCACGCTGTTCTGAACGTGGGCGACAAGCTGACTGTCCGCCTGAACATCAAGGCCGACCGTGACATGGACTTCATTCAGATAAAAGACGAACGTCCCGCCTGCTTCGAGCCGTCCGAACAACTTTCCGGCTACCGCTGGAACGCAAAGACGGGAATCGGCTACTACCAGGTGAGCCGGGATGCCTCCACAGAGTTCTTCATCGACAAGATGCGGAAGGGAAGCTACATGATTGAATACACGGTACACGTGGACCGTGCCGGAACTTATCAGGCAGGCATGGCAAGCATCCAGTCGGCCTATGCTCCCGAATTCGCCGGCCACACCGGAGGCATGAAGCTTGTTGCCGAATAGCCCGCACGAAGAAGGACGTTCACATCAAAAGAACAGGACACAGAGCCGCCAAGCCACAGAAAAAGATGGAAATTCCATTGCGTAAGATACTGGGCTTGGGCGGCTTTGTGCTTAAAGTTCAAATCCGGCATGTTTCTTGTTTTCACTAAATCATCCCGAAGAAGTATTAAATAGACAAAGGAAGTTTGCTTGCAAAAGTTTTTCTCTTTATCTTTGTTTCTAAATTCAAGACAAGAAATGAAGCGGATTTATACATCACTAGTTATATCTTTTATATGCCTGCTCGTCCAGGCGCAGCCGAAAATCACATTCGACAGCGAATCGAAAGACTTAGGCTATGTGCTTTGGCGCAATCCGGTGACCGTCAGCTACAAATTCACAAACACCGGCGACAAGCCGCTTGTCGTTTCCAACGTTACAGTGTCATGCGGCTGTATGGAAGCCAAATGGACGGAAGATCCGGTCATGCCGGGAGATAAAGGAGAGATTACTGCCGTTTTCGATGCAGAAGCAATCGGGCATTTCTATAAGGACCTGGGAATATACTGCAATGCGGCAATCGAACCGATTTATCTGAATTTCAACGGAGAAGTAACCGCCGATGCGAAAAACTTTTCATTCACTCATCCGTACCTGATCGGAGCTATCCGGCTGAATCAGGACGAACTGAACTTCGAGTCAGTCCATAAAGGGGACCGCCCGTCTATCGAACTGCTGGTAGCCAACACCTCCAACAAAGCCTATTCACCGGTGCTCATGCATCTCCCTCCTTATCTGGAGGCAGAAGCGACACCCGACAAACTGGGACGTGGAAAAGCCGGAAAAATCAAAGTAACGCTGAATACGGACAAATTGCCCAAACTGGGAATTACCCGAGCCTCTGTTTATCTGTCAAGATACTCAGGCGATAAAGTGGGGGAAGAAAATGAAATACCGGTATCTGTGGCCTTGCTCCCGGACTTCTCCCAACTGACCGAACAGCAGAAAAACAATCCTCCGGTGATATCTGTATCTTCCAAACAAATGGAGTTTATGGACCTTCGTCCGAACCAAAAGAAATCGCAACATATAATCATCACCAATACGGGAAAGTCGGATCTGGTAATCCAAGACATGCAAGTATTCAGCATTGCCTTGGGAGTTAACCTGAAGAAAAGAACACTCAAGCCGGGCGAATCGACCAAGATGAAAGTGACTGTACTGGCCGCAAACCTGCCCAGGGTGAAAGGCACGCCACGTATACTGATGATTACAAACGACCCGCAACATCCGATGGTTACCATCCGAGTGAAAGCACAATTGAAGTCAAACGAAAAATAAAGATCTTATGGAACACCCCGAAAACAAGGAAGAATACAAGGGGTTAACTGTAAACCAGGGAGTGGAACAGCCTGCTGTTGTTAATCCTTATCTGAAACTGAGAAAGAAGCCGAAACGCCGCCAGTTGTCGGCAAACGAATATGTGGAAGGCATCGTGAAAGGGGACATCACGGTGTTGAGCCAGGCAGTAACCTTGGTGGAAAGCGTCAGACCGGAACACCAGACACTGGCTCAGGAGGTTCTGGAAAAATGTCTTCCCTACACGGGAAATTCAATACGGGTGGGCATCAGCGGCGTACCCGGCGCCGGGAAAAGCACATCAATCGATGTTTTCGGACTTCATGTGCTGGAACAGTACGGAGGAAAGCTGGCTGTTCTGGCCATCGACCCAAGCAGCGAACGCTCTAAAGGAAGTATCCTGGGCGACAAAACCCGCATGGAAAAACTCTCCATACATCCGGATTCTTTCATACGTCCCAGTCCAACGGCCGGTTCATTGGGCGGAGTTGCCAGAAAGACCCGTGAAACCATCTTTCTATGCGAAGCAGCAGGATTCGACAAGATTTTTGTAGAAACCGTAGGCGTAGGACAAAGCGAAACTGCCGTGCATTCGATGGTGGACTTCTTCCTGCTCATCCAGTTGGCGGGAACCGGCGACGAACTTCAGGGCATCAAGCGGGGAATCATGGAAATGGCAGATGGAATTGTAATCAACAAGGCAGACGGAAATAACATAGAAAAAGCCAAGCTGGCCGCAACGCACTTCCGCAATGCGCTGCACCTCTTTCCTGCTCCCGAATCCGGATGGCTCCCGCAAGTGCTTACCTATTCAGGATTTTACGGCATCGGAATCAAAGAAATATGGGACATGGTTTACAAATACATCACGTTTGTAAAAGCAAACGGGTATTTCCAGCACCGGAGAAACGAACAGTCAAAGTTCTGGATGTACGAAACCATCAACGAACATTTGCGCGACAACTTCTACAATGACGACACCATCGCCCGGATACTGCCAAAGCAGGAGGAGGAAGTCCTCAGCGGAAAAGTCACTTCTTTTTCAGCAGCAAGAAAACTGCTGGACATCTATTTCGGCAACATGAAATAGTATCCTTGCCGCTTCTGCATAAATATGTAAAACAGGTTTCATTTCTGTTTCGTTTTTCTCAAACGGGAAAGAAATTCCGGCGGATTTGCATCTTAGAATGAATTAAAATGTAACTTTGCGCCGAATTTGATTTTAATACGATGCAAAGCGAGAACAAACCGATCATCGAAGTGAAAAACGTGTCGAAGTTTTTCGATGACAAGACTGCACTGGACAACGTCAACCTGTCCATAAGGAAAGGAGAATTCGTCACCATCCTGGGGCCTTCAGGCTGCGGGAAAACAACTCTTCTGCGACTCATAGCCGGCTTCCAGACAGCCTCGGAAGGAACGATTCTGATTAACGGAAAGGAAATAACGCAAACACCGCCGCACAAGCGTCCGGTGAATACCGTGTTTCAGAAATATGCCTTATTCCCTCACCTGAACGTGTATGACAACATTGCATTCGGCCTGAAACTGAAGAAGATGCCGAAAGCCGAAATGACGCGGAAAGTGATGGCGGCTCTGAAAATGGTAGGAATGACCGACTACGAATATCGCGACGTCAACTCGCTGTCGGGGGGGCAACAGCAGCGGGTGGCCATTGCCAGAGCCATCGTGAACGAACCCGAAGTGCTGCTGCTTGACGAACCGCTGGCGGCTCTCGACCTGAAAATGCGCAAGGACATGCAAATGGAACTGAAAGAAATGCACAAGACATTGGGCATCACTTTCGTCTATGTCACGCACGACCAGGAAGAGGCGCTGACCTTGAGCGACACCATCGTCGTCATGTCGGAAGGAAAAATCCAGCAGACAGGCACTCCTACAGACATCTACAATGAGCCGGTCAATTCGTTTGTGGCCGACTTTATCGGCGAGAGCAATATCCTGAACGGCATAATGAAGAAAGACAGGCTTGTCAGCTTTTGCGGAAAAGACTTTGAATGCGTAGACGAAGGATTCGGCGAGAACGTGCCCGTCGATGTTGTCATACGCCCGGAAGACCTGTATATATTCCCGGCATCCGACAAGACCAAAGCCCAGCTGCGAGGCGTGGTGCAGTCGTGCATATTCAAGGGTGTGCATTATGAAATGGTTGTCTTGTGCGACGGATACGAGTTTACGGTTCAGGATTATCACGCTTTTGAGGCAGGTAAGGAAGTAGGACTGATTGTCAAGCCCTTCGACATCCATATCATGAAGAAAGAGCGCATCTGCAATGCCTTCGAAGGAAGAATGAAAGACGAAACCCACGTAGAGTTTCTGGGCTGCGAATTTGAATGCATGCACACAGACATGAGCGACCGGTCGAAGGACTGGGAACACGTGACCGTGAACGTTGACTTCGACAAGATTGAACTGCTGGACAATGCAGAAGACGGAATCCTGACCGGAGAAGTGAAGTTTATCTTATACAAGGGCAACCATTACCACCTCACCGTTCTGTCGGACTGGGACGAAAATGTATTCGTCGACACGAATGATGTCTGGGACGACGGCGACCGTGTGGGCATTTCAATCCGCCCGGAAGACATTCGCGTGACTTTCAAATAAAGCATAAAAGGCCATGACAAAAATCCATCTGTTTTTTGCTTCACGAAAAAGCTGGACACTACCCTACCTGATTTTTTCCGTAATCTTTGTCATCATTCCGCTGCTGCTGATTGTTGTCTATGCGTTTACAGACGAAGCCGGAAACCTTACATTGGGAAATTTCACCAAATTCTTCGCCCATCCCGAAGCGGTGAACACGTTTATCTACTCCATCGGAATAGCCATCCTCACCACGCTGGGGTGCATCATCCTCGGCTACCCTGCCGCATGGATATTGAGCCGGAGCAGTTCGAGCTACTCGAAAACGCTGATCATGCTCTTCATCCTGCCGATGTGGGTGAACATTCTGATACGCACGCTGGCAACCGTGGCGCTTTTCGACTTTGCCCAGCTGCCGCTGGGGGAAGGAGCCTTGATTTTCGGCATGATCTACAATTTTATCCCTTTCATGATCTATCCCATCTATGATACGCTGCAGAAAATGGACAAAAGCTACATGGAAGCGGCAGAAGATTTAGGCGCCAATTCGGTACAGGTTTTCTGGAAAGTGGTGCTTCCATTATCCATGCCCGGAATTGTCAGCGGCATCATGATGGTATTCATGCCGACCATCTCAACTTTCGCCATCGCGGAACTGCTGACAATGAACAACATCAAGCTGTTCGGAACCACGATTCAGGAAAACATCAACAACAGCCTGTGGAACTATGGAGCAGCCTTATCCCTGATCATGCTTTTCCTTATTGCAGCCACTTCCGTGTTCAGCACGGAAGATAATGACAGTTCGAAGAAAGGAGGCGAACCATGGTAAAGAAGATTCTCATGCAGACTTATCTGTGGGTGCTGCTGACTCTGCTGTACGCTCCCATTCTGATAATTGTGGTGTTTTCTTTCACCGAAGCCAAGGTGCTGGGCAACTGGACCGGCTTTTCCCTCAACCTGTACAAGTCGCTGATGAACACCGGGGAGCATCATTCGCTGATGAACGCATTTCTCAACACAATCGCCATCGCACTGATCGCCGCAACGGTCTCCACCCTGCTCGGAAGCATTGCCGCCATCGGCATCTTCAACCTCCGCGCGCGAGGACGCAAGGCAATGGGATTCATCAATACGATACCCGTCCTGAACGGCGACATCATAACCGGCGTATCCCTCTTCCTGCTTTTCGTGTCGCTAGGGATAACCCAAGGATTCACAACCGTTGTCCTGGCGCACATCACCTTCTGCACTCCTTATGTCGTGCTGAGCGTAATGCCCCGCCTGAAGCAGATGAATCCCAACCTGTATGAAGCCGCACTCGATCTGGGAGCCACTCCGATGCAGGCCCTATGGAAAGTAATCGTTCCCGAAATACGTCCGGGGATGATCAGCGGATTCCTTCTGGCACTGACCATCTCGATCGATGATTTTGCCGTGACAGTGTTCACCATCGGCAACCAGGGCCTCGAAACCTTGTCGACCTACATTTATGCCGATGCGCGCAAGGGAGGGCTTACTCCCGAACTGCGTCCGCTGTCTGCCATCATATTCGTGGTCATCCTGCTGCTGCTCATCATCATCAACCGGCGTGCAGACAAAGCTAAAAACAAGAACAACAATCCGATTTGAAAAGCCGAACGAAAACAAAATGAAAAAACTGTGTTTGATTCTGTCGGGACTGGTCCTGGCATGTATGGGACTATCAAGCTGCTACAATGACACCGATGATTCCAGAGAACATATCCTGAAAATATATAACTGGGCAGACTACATCGGTGAAGGGGTTCTGGACGATTTCTGCAAGTACTACAAGGAACACACCGGAAAAGACATAAGAATCGTGTACCAGACATTTGACGTCAACGAGATCATGCTCACCAAAATCGAACGAGGGCACGAAGATTTCGATGTCGTGTGCCCTTCCGAATACATCATCGAACGCATGCTCCGCAAGAAGCTGCTGCTGCCCATCGACACGCTTTTCCTGAACTCGCCCAACTACATGCACAATGTAGCCCCGTATATCCGCCAGCAAATCGACAGGCTGACCGTGCCGGGCGACAAGCCGGCGAGCCGTTATGCCGTATGCTACATGTGGGGAACCGCAGGACTGCTCTACAACAAGCAATACCTCAGGGAGGAAGATCTGAGGTCGTGGGGCTGCCTGTGGGACAAGCGGTACGCAGGGAAGATTCTGATGAAAGACTCATACCGGGATTCATACGGCACCGCCATGCTGTATGCCTGCCGCAGGCAGCTGGCAGAACACAAAACAACCGTACCCGATCTGATGAATGACTATTCACCCGCTGCCATGGATACGGTAGAGAAATACCTCAAGCTGCTGAAGCCGAACGTGGCCGGATGGGAAGCCGATTTCGGAAAAGAAATGATGACGAAAGGCAAGGCCTGGATAAACATGACATGGAGCGGCGACGCGCAATGGGCCATTGAAGAAGCGGCAGAGGTAGGCGTGGAATTGGGCTATACAGTGCCCGAAGAAGGGAGCAACGTATGGTACGACGGATGGGTAATCCCCAAATACGCCAGAAACAGAGAGGCGGCAAGCTATTTCATCAATTTTCTGTGCAGGCCCGACATCGCCCTGCGCAACATGGAGGCTACCGGATACGTGAGTTCCATCGCCTCAAAGGACATCCTGGATGCCAGCATCGATGAAACGGCAGCATACGTAGATGCCAGCTACTTTTTCGGTCCGGAAGCCAGCCATGCAAGACTCCTCAACACGAAGTATCCGGACCTGTCGGTCATCGAACGCTGCGCCATGATCCGTGACTTTGGCGACAAGACCGTAAATGTATTGGAAATATGGTCGCGCGTAAAGGGTGACAACCTGAACGGCGGCATCGTTATCCTGATACTGGGCGTCGTAGGCGGACTGAGTGCCTTCCAGATCCGCCGCCGGTATATTCTTCACCAAAGGAAGAACATGCAGAACCGCAGACACCGGCGCCACAAACGTGCCGCACACGCCTGACAAAATCCTGAAAAGGGCACAAAACCTTTATCTCCAGCCTGGAGATATGTATCTTTAGCCTAAAGATATGCATCTCTAAGCTGAAGATATGCATCTTCAGGCTGAAGACAGAGATTCGACCAAGAAAGCTGGGGTTATTATCGCAGCCTGACAAAATTTTCAGACAAAAAAATCAGGGCTGACTTCGTTTGTGAAGCCAGCCCTTTTCGGCTAGAAATGCTGCTGCCCGACAAATGCCCGTAACCTAAGCAAAGCGTATAATCCGGCACACAGCCATCTATTCTTATTCAGTTCCTCCGGCATGTCCAAAGACAATCCGCGAGGTCAGATTCGCAGAATCCTCAATTACTTGATGTTCGGGTTCAGCTTGTTCCATTCTGAAATTGCAGGAAGAACGCCCATAGCGATAACTTCATCACGCAATTCGCAGAGATGAGCATAGCTCTTGTCCAAAGCAGCCTGTTCTTCCGGAGTTCCGTTCAAAGCAGCGCAGTGGCAGCCGTCAGCAGAGATTGAAGTTTCCCAAGCCATCATGATGTGGTCGTACTTGTCGTTTGAGATGTAAGTGCCGGCCGGCCAGCGGAATGCTTTTCCGCCCATAGCTGCACCGATCATTTCGATAGATACGTAAGCCGGGCTCTGGAATGAAGAACGTCCGCGCAGAGCGATGATGTTAGCTCCGCCCTTAGTAACTTTCTGCTGGATTTCAGCCCATGTTTCTTTCGGCAGTGCGTCAGTGCCAATGATGTCAATCAGCGGCTTGCCGTTCACCTTAGCTGTAGAAGCGAATACAGCCATCTGTTCGCCGTGTCCGCCGTATGTGCGGCAGTTTTCAACAGCGTCCATAGATACGCCGAAATACTTGGCCAGTTCGCTGCGCAGACGGGTTGAGTCAAGAGCAGCCAAAGTTGTAACCTGAGAAGGTTTCAATCCTGAATACAGCAAAGTGATCAGTCCGGTGATGTCGGCCGGGTTGAAGATAACCACAATGTGCTTAACATCCGGGCAGTACTGCTTAACGTTCTTTCCGAATTCTTCAGCGATGGCTGCATTGCCTTTCAACAGATCTTCGCGAGTCATGCCGGCTTTACGGGCAGCGCCTCCTGAGTTTACGATATATTTAGCACCAGTCAGAGCTTCTTTGATGTCAGAAGTGAAGGTTACGTTTACACCTTCGAAACCGCAGTGATACAATTCTTCAGCCACGCCTTCCAACCCCGGAGCATACGGGTCGTACAAACAGATGTTAGGAGTAAGGCCCATCATGATAGCAGTCTGAGCCATGTTAGAACCGATCATACCGGCAGCACCAACGATGGTAAGCTTTTCGTTTGTAATAAATTCCATAATTCTTAATGTTTTAAGTTTATAGTATAAGTGTATGGTTTTCTTTTTTTACACCGCAAAGATAAAAAAGTTCTTCATTAAACGAGCATTCCACTCGGTGTAAAAATTGTTACAAAACATATCCGCAAGTCCAATTACGGAAAAATTTCACTATTTTTAGTCATAGCCTGCCCTTTTTGCAAAGAGCAGGTTACATTTTGAAACCTCATTTCCTGAACGGCGGCTTGACAACCATTGCCTTCAACTTCCGTCCGCGATTGTCCAGAAAGATCTCGGAAGACGGTTTTGAGTATTCTGTCTTCACGTATCCCAAACCTATTCCGATCTTCCTCATCGGGGACATTGTGCCCGAAGTCACATGACCGATTTCATTGCCGTCTGCATCCGTCAGCTTGTATCCGTGGCGCGGGATGCCGCGATCGATCATCTCAAAACCTACCAGCTTGCGCGAAACGCCTTCGGCCTTCTGCCGCTCAAGAATGGAACGGGCCGTGAAATTCTTGCCGTCAACAAACTTCGTAATCCATCCCAGTCCGGCCTCGATAGGCGAAGTCGTGTCGTCAATGTCGTTTCCATACAGGCAGAATCCCATTTCCATACGGAGCGTATCGCGCGCCCCCAGTCCGATCGGCTTGATTCCGAACTCTGCTCCGGCATCAAAAACAGCATTCCATATCTTTATGGCATCTTCCGGACGGAAATACAGTTCGAAGCCTCCCGCTCCAGTATATCCCGTGTTGGAGATGATCACTTCAGGCACTCCGGCCAGTTCGCCCACTCTAAATGTATAATAGGCAATTTCAGAAAGATCCAGCGATGTCAGTTTCTGAAGCGTCGGCAACGCTTTCGGTCCTTGCACCGCCAACTGTCCGATACGATCGGAAGAGTTTTCAAGCACAGCCCCCGCACGGTTGTGCGCAACACACCAGTTCCAGTCCTTGTCGATATTCGCTGCATTGACCACCATCATGTATTTATCGCCGCCGTAATCATACACAACAAGGTCATCCACAATGCCCCCTTCTTCGTTCGGCAGACAAGAATACTGCACTTTTCCCGGAACAAGAGCCGCTGCATTGTTTGACGTCACGTCTTGCAGAAATTCAAGCGCATGGGGACCTTTCACCCAGAATTCGCCCATGTGCGACACGTCAAATACTCCCACACCGTTGCATACGGTCAGGTGTTCTTCAATAATGCCGGCAGGATACTCAATCGGCATATTATAGCCGGCAAATTCATGCATTTTAGCACCGAGAGCTATGTGAATCTCGGTAAACGGAGTCGTTTTCATATATCATAAAGTATTAAGGTCGTAAAAGAAAAACACGCAAAGAAACTGAAGCCTGCACAGAGGCGCAAAGACACAGAATCCTTCGAAAAAGCAGATGCCACACAAAAAGGCAAATCCATATTGACTGTTCTGAGCCCGGGGCTTCTGCGCTTTTGGCGGAAATCCATCAATACCTCTTGGCCGTCAGTTCAGCAATCTTCACCACCACTTTCATGGCTTTTTCAATAGACTGCACGGGAACAAACTCATAGCGTCCGTGGAAATTCAGTCCTCCGGCAAAGATATTCGGACACGGAAGCCCCTTGAACGAGAGCTGCGCACCGTCTGTTCCGCCGCGAATGGCCTTCACCTTCGGCTCCACTCCGGTTTCCTGCATGGCGGCAAAAGCCAGGTCAATAATATGCATCAAAGGCTCTACCTGCTGGCGCATGTTATAATACTGGTCTTTCAATTCGACGGAAACAGTGCCTTCACCGTATTTCTCGTTCAGCTTGCCTGCACATTCAAGCATCAGACACTTCCGCGCTTCAAACTTTTCACGGTCGTGGTCGCGGATAATATAGCTGACAGAAGTATGCTCAACCTCTCCCTCCATTCCTACCAGATGGAAAAATCCTTCATATCCCTCTGTTTTTGCAGGAGTTTCACCAGACGGAAGCATCGACACAAATTCATTGGCAACAAGCAAAGAATTGATCATTTTATTCTTTGCATAGCCCGGATGCACATTCAGTCCCTTCACGCTGACCGTTGCAGAAGCTGCGTTAAAGTTTTCAAACTCGAGTTCGCCCACTTCTCCTCCGTCCATCGTGTAAGCCCACTTGGCACCGAACTTCTCGACATCAAACTTATGCGCTCCCAGTCCGATCTCTTCGTCCGGGTTAAATCCTATGCGGATATCTCCGTGTTCTATTTCTGGATGTTCCAATAAATAGTCCACCGCTCCTACAATCTCTGCAATGCCGGCTTTGTCATCAGCTCCCAGCAATGTATGGCCGTCGGTCACTATCAGGTCTTCGCCCACATGGTCAAGCAGTTCCGGAAAACTTTTCGGCGAAAGCACGATGTGGTCATCGGCCGAAAGCAGGATATCTGTTCCGTCATACTTTTCCACTATCCTCGGCTTCACGTTCTCGCCGCTCATGTCCGGACTTGTATCCATATGGGCGATAAATCCGATCACAGGAATCGGACGGGAAACATTTGAAGGCAAAGTCGCGAACAAATATCCGTTTTCATCCAAAGATATATCCTTCAATCCCAGTTCCTCGAGTTCTGTCTTCAAGTATCTTGCAAACACCATCTGCTTTTCAGTGCTCGGAGTCACGCCGGCAGATTCATCCGACTGCGTATCGAATGAAACATACTTCAAAAATCGTTCTATAATTGTCATAAAATCACTCTTTAAATCAATGGTAAAAATAATCAATAACCCTCGAATGACCAAAAAGATTGCTCTTTTTTCGATTCTTTATAATAATAAAGCCCGAAAACAGTTGCCGCTAAACAAACGTTATATGAATAAAGTTTTGTATTTTTGCCAAGGTTAAGAAAACCGCTTTTCCAATCAAACGAACCGATCCGAATGAGAAAAGAAATACTTTTGTGCATAACAATCCTGCAACTCGTCGTTTTCCGCGTTACTGCCCAAGAGCCTACAGCCGCAAAAGAGAACTTGACGGAACAGACAACTGCATACAACGACAGCATCCGGCATGCACGAAAACAGGCAGCCAAAGAACTGCGCAGACAAAAAATCGCAAACAGGAATTTCCACTATAACATTTTGGGAGGACCGAGCTACACGCCCGACTTCGGTGTTCTGGTGGGCGGAAGCGCGCTGATGACATTCCGCATCAATCCGAAAGACACTGCCATGCGCCGTTCTGTCGTACCGGCAGCACTGGCATTCATGTTCAACGGAGGGCTGAATGTATTTGTCAAGCCCCAGCTGTTCTTCAAGAACGACAAATTCCGCATTTTCGGACAGTTCTCTTACAAAAACACGCAAGAAAACTTTTACGGAGTCGGCTATGACACGAACAAGAATTACGTAAGAAGCGACACAACCAGCCAGTACAGGTACAGCGGAATACAGATAAACCCTTGGTTTCTGTTCAGAATCGGAGAGAGCAACTTCTTTGCCGGTCCTCAAGTAGACATCACCTATGACCACATCACCGATCCTGCCAAACACATGATTGACCAGCCCGACTACGTCAGAGCGGGAGGCACAGATGAAGGATACAAGAATTTCAGTTCAGGCGTCGGCTTTCTCGCCACGTACGACACGCGCGACGTGCCAGCCAACCCATACAAAGGAATCTACCTGAACGTATCAGGGCTTTTGTATGAAAAGTTCCTCGGAAGCAACACCAACTTCTACCGCATAGAGCTGGACTACCGCCAATACCTCAATGTAGGGAAACGGAGGGTGCTGGCATGGACCGTGCAAAGCAAGCATACTTTCGGTAAAGACAAAGACATCCCCCTCAACAAATATGTGCTTACGGGAACTCCTTTCGACTTGCGCGGATATTACCAGGGACAATACCGCGACAAGTCATCCCATCTGGCCATCGTGGAATACCGGCACATGTTCAATACCGACAAAAGCAACTGGATAAAGAAAGTGCTAAACCGCCTCGGATTCGTGGCGTGGGGAGGATGCGGATTCATGGGTCCCAATCCGGGCAAGGTTGAAGGAGTGCTTCCCAATGCCGGCCTCGGACTGCGCATAGAGGTGCAGCCGCGGATGAACGTGCGCCTCGATCTGGGAAGGGACTTCACAAACAGACAGAACTTGTTCTACTTCAACATGACAGAAGCATTCTGAAGCCTCCCCTCAAGCCTGCAAGTCTGGCACATGCCAGGAAAAATCCTGAACAAAACGGCACGGAGAAACCGGTTTTCACAAAAGTGGAATCCGTATTTTCTCCGTGCCGCCGCTTCTTTATATTCGCATTGCCCTTATCGCAACACACTTTTCCGGAAGAAGCCCGCGCTGCTGTCAGAAGCAGCTTGACCCGTCAAAACAATGGGTGCAGACCTTGCATTTCGGCAGTCCGATCGCTTCAATCAGAGTTTCCAGCGTATTGAACCGCAGGGAAGTCAGGCCGAAACGGGCACGTATACGCTCAACCAGCGCATTATACTCCGGAGAATCCGTCGTAGCATATTTGTCCAGTTTCGCATTCTCGTCCCCTTCAATCTCTTTGATGATGCGGCGGGTTATCAGTTCCATGTCGCTCTTCGACGAAGTGAAGCCGATAAAAGGACAGCCGTAAATCAGGGGCGGACACGCAATGCGCATGTGCACTTCCTTTGCTCCATACTCATATAGAATCTTCACATTGTCGCGCAACTGGGTGCCCCGCACAATCGAATCGTCGCAAAACAGCATCCGCTTGCCTTGAAGCATCGAGCGGTTCGGTATCAGCTTCATCTTTGCCACCAGCGAGCGCATGCTCTGATTGCTCGGCGTAAAGCTGCGCGGCCAGGTTGGCGTATATTTGGCAATCGCGCGATGGTAAGGCACGCCTTTTCCTTCGGCATATCCCAAAGCCATGCCAACGCCCGAATCCGGGATTCCGCACACACAGTCTACTTCCGACGTGTCGGTCTTTCCCATCTTGTAGCCGCTGGTAAAGCGCACTTCCTCTACATTCCGGCCCTCATAGCACGATACGGGGAATCCATAATACACCCACAGGAACGAACAAACCTGCATCTGCTCGTTCGGCTTGCGCATCTGCTCCAGCCCGTCGGCACGCATGCGGATAATTTCTCCAGGCCCTACATACCGGTCTATCTCATAATCCAGGTTAGGGAAACTGCTCGACTCGCTTGTAGCAGCGTATGCGCCTTCTTTCTTTCCGATTACAATAGGCGTGCGTCCCCATTTGTCGCGGGCCACGATAATTCCGTCTTCGGTGAGGATCAGCATCGAGCAAGATCCCTTTATCTTCTTGAACACATTTTCAATGCCGTCAACAAAATCCTTGCCTTGCACAATCAGCAGAGCCACAAGCTCAGTCTGGTTTGTCTTGCTCATGCTCATTTCAGAAAAGTGCATGTTGTTCTGAAGCATCTCAGCCACCAGCTCCTCCATGTTGTTTATCTTCGCCACAGTTACGATGGCAAATTTTCCCAGATGAGAATTGATCATAATTGGCTGCGGATCAGTGTCGCTGATTATCCCTATCCCCGCCTTGCCGCGGAATCCCGGAAGCTCGCCTTCAAACTTCGTGCGGAAATATGAACTTTCCAGGTTATGGATCGAACGCATGAACCCTTCGCCTTCAGCATAAGTTGCCATACCGGCCCGCTTGGTTCCCAAATGTGAATTATAGTCCGTACCGTAAAACAAGTCGGTAACGCATTCAGCCTTAGAGACTGTACCGAAAAAACCACCCATTCTTTTATTCTTAAAAAATTAATTTGTTGTTTGATTCGGCTGCAAAATTACGGAAAAAACGGGAAAAACGAACGAAGACATACGACAAACTAAAAAAAAGGAAACAACTATTTAAACAATCCGGCCCCCGCAATTGTTATTAATGAAAATAACAGAGAGAATCTGCATATTCTCAAACTTGACTAAACTTCATTATGTACACAAGCCACCGCAACAACACCGGTGGTTTTTTTTATTTTCTCCCCGGGCGAGGGACAACGCACAAAAGAGGCGGATCATGACAACCCGCCTCTTTCGAGCCTCTTGTCGGATTCGAACCAACGACCCCGAGATTACAAATCACGTGCTCTGGCCAACTGAGCTAAAGAGGCAAAAACCATATGTCTGTTAACTTGAGCCTCTTGTCGGATTCGAACCAACGACCCCGAGATTACAAATCACGTGCTCTGGCCAACTGAGCTAAAGAGGCGGGTGGGTAAGCTTGCCATATCGCGCCGCTACAACCAACTACCTTTGCTGCGATCAAGCCCTGGAGGATTCGAAGGGAGCTGGCCGTATGGGACTTACCCGTGTTTAGCAGTCAGAATCAGGCATACGCCCTATCTGGTTGCGGGTGCAAAGGTAGACATATTTTTTGAACATGCAATACATTTCATGAAAAAAAGCGAAGAAAAGCACAAAAACGGCCCGGAACATTCTTTATCTCCAGGCTGAAGATATGTATCTCTAGGCTGGAGATGGAGATCGGGCCTTTGCAAATTCAGGTTTCCGACGCCTCCAACCTTGCCGGAAACGCCGTTTTTTTACGAAAGAGAGCGATTTTTCATGTTTTTATATAGCAAGGAAAACTGAAAAACCGTACTTTTGTAGGCGTTATTTAATAATAAGTACATGACCACCGAACGACCGATAACATTACAAGAATACGCAATGCGTTTCGGCACCTATATGGGGCTTTTCTGGATTTTCAAGTTCATATTCTTGCCTGCGGGCTTCTCAGTCCCCATACTCCAGCTGCTGTTCTTCGTGATGACATGCTTCGTCCCCTTTCTGGGACTGATTTATACACGACGCTACAGAGAAGTCTATTGCGAAGGCTACCTGCCTTTCGGAAGAGCATTCCTGTTTTCCGTGTCAATGTATCTTTTCGCCTCCCTGCTCACCGCAGCGGCCCATTACATCTATTTCCGCTACATCGACGGGGGATACCTCATCACAGAATATACCGCGCAGCTGAATGCACTGAAGGAAACGGCATCCGAAGAACTGAAAGCGACAATCGAACAGGTAGACGGCGCGCTGACCGTCATTTCATCGCTTTCTCCGCTGGAGATGACTTTCCAGCTTCTCTCCCAAAACTTCTTCTGCGGACTGTTCCTGTCGCTCCCGACAGCGCTGTTTGCCATGAGATATAAAAGAAAACAGAAATAGTAAGATTATGGACATATCAATCATTGTACCCCTATATAACGAGGAAGAATCCCTGCCGGAACTGTACGCATGGATTGAAAGAGTAATGAAAGCCAACAACTTCACGTATGAAGTGATCTTTGTCAACGACGGAAGCACCGATGGTTCATGGCGCATAATAGAAGACTTGAGCCGCCAGCATGGAAATGTCAAAGGCATAAAGTTCCGCCGGAACTATGGAAAGTCGCCCGCCCTGTTCTGCGGATTCGAAAGGGCTGAGGGAGATGTGGTCATCACCATGGACGCTGACCTGCAAGACAGTCCGGACGAAATTCCGGAACTTTACCGCATGATAACCAAAGACGGATACGACCTGGTTTCCGGATGGAAGCAGAAACGCTATGACCCGCTGTCGAAGACAATCCCGACCAAGCTGTTCAACGCCACGGCCAGAGCCGTATCGGGAATCCATAATCTTCATGACTTCAACTGCGGACTGAAGGCATACAGAAAAGAGGTGGTAAAAAACATAGAAGTATACGGAGAAATGCACCGCTACATTCCCTACCTGGCAAAAAACGCCGGCTTTACCCGCATCGGCGAAAAGGTGGTACACCATCAGGCACGCAAGTACGGAAAGACGAAGTTCGGGCTGAACCGCTTCGTAAACGGATACCTCGACTTGATCACCCTGTGGTTTCTGTCTACATTCGGCGTAAAGCCGATGCACATCTTCGGCTTTCTGGGATCCATCATGTTCGTGCTCGGATTTATAGCCGTCATCGTAGTAGGGGCGAACAAACTGTATGACATGTATCATGGAAATCCCTATACGCTGGTGACGGAAAACCCCTATTTCTATCTGGCGCTGACAACCATGATCATGGGAACCCAGCTCTTTCTGGCGGGATTCATCGGCGAGCTCGTGGCGCGCAACTCTCAAGAAAGAAACAACTACCAAATAGAGAAAGAAATCTAACGGCATGAAGAAACTATCAGTCATACTCTGTGTCATGATCCTGTCGGCCTTCTTCTTCCCGGCATGCGAAGTGGAAAACTGTCCGCCCAACGCACTGGCATTCGCACACTTCTCTTTTGTCGACCAGTACGGGAGGTCTGTATCATACACGGACACGCTTACCGTGATCGGACAGATTGATTCGGGCGACTCCACCATCAACGACACGCTCATCAACCGCGAAACGGAAGTGAGCGAACTGAACGTTCCGCTCAGCTACGGAACGCAGACGCGCTTCATCCTTTCCTACAACAGACGCTCGAGGGACGTGATCACAATCAACCACCGGAACATTCCCTACTTCATGAATCTCGACTGCGGAACCATGATGTTCTACGAAGTGACAAGCGCCGAATCGACATCACGCATGCTCGACTCACTCGTCATTACCAACCCGAATATAGACAACAATGAAAAAGAAAACTTCAAAATATACTTTACGGTTACTGATACTGGCGAGTAGCTGGCTGCTTTGTCTGGCTTCGGGATGGAGCCAACAAGTGCACAAGGCTGTCCCTGCACAGAAAAAGGCGGAAGAAAAAAAAGCGGCGGAAGAGCATGTTCCTCTCTACCAGGGACTGTCGCTTGAATGGGAAATCGCCGGACTGGGAAGCTACCTGCTGGGAAGCGACATTCTCAATTCGGAAATCGCGCTGCGGGCTAACCTGAAAAACCGCTTCCTGCCTGTAGTGGAAATCGGATACGGAAAGGCGGACGCCATCAACGACGGAAACGATCTGCACTACAAGACTTCCGCGCCCTATTTCCGCATTGGAGCCGACTACAACATATTCCATAAGAAAACGCATCTGCCCGGATACATCTATACCGGACTCCGCTACGGCATGAGTTCCTTTACATACGACGTAAGCGGACCGGACATGACGGACCCCAATTATGGCGAAGTAAACGTGGTTCCGTATGCTTACAGCGGACTGAAAAGCAACGCAAGCTGGGTTGAAGGCGTATTCGGACTGAAAGTGAAAATCTACAAAGGCTTCTGCATGGGATGGAGCGTAAGATACAAGATGCGGCTGAGCGTAAAAGGACACGAAAACTCCATACCATGGTATGTGCCCGGCTTCGGGAAAAACGCAGGAAGCAGCTTCAATCTGATGTATAACTTGATATATAACTTACCTTTTTAAACAGATATGGGTTTACTGGCTATTATCCTCCTGGCGGTCAGTCTGGCTATCGACTGCTTTACGGTATCGGTCACCAGCGGGATTATTCTCCAGCGCGTCCGCTGGAATATTTTTTTGAAAATGGGATTCTTCTTCGGACTGTTTCAGGCCATCATGCCGTTCCTTGGCTGGCTGGGTGCCAGCCGGTTCAGCCACCTCATCGAAGACTACGACCATTGGATAGCTTTCGGTCTTCTGTGCTTCCTGGGAATCCGCATGATCCGCGAACATTTCAAGAAGGAGGAAGAACGGAGCTTCAACCCGACCAGACTGAAAGTCATTCTGGCTCTGGCGGTGGCTACAAGCATCGACGCCTTGGCCGTAGGAATTTCGTTTGCCTTCACCGGCTACAATTCGCTCGGCTCTTTGACGCTTCCGCTCGCAGCAATAGGTGCTGCATCTTTCTTGCTTTCCATCATCGGATGCCTCATCGGCGTATTCTGCGGCCGACGCTTCCACTGCCGGGTGGAGATATTCGGCGGAATCGTGCTTATCGGAATCGGAACAAAAATATTGGTCGAACATCTTTTCATACAATAATCGCTCATGAATCAAAGAAATCTTAAATGGCAGCTGCCGTTTCTCGCAATACTGATAATTGGAACAGTACTCATACTCAGAAAACAGGCTCCGTATCAGACGGATGAAGGATTCGTCTTCGGAACGGTGTATAAAATCACCTACCAGTCGAAAGAGAATCTGAAGCCCGAAATCGAAGCCGAACTGAAGAAGGTAGACAACTCGCTTTCTCCGTTCAACAAGCAGTCGGTCATCACACACATCAACAACAACACCGACCTTCGGGCCGACTCGATGCTTGCCTATATATATAAGATGGCAAAGGGGATATCGGAAGAAACGCAGGGAGCGTACGATATCACCGTAGCTCCTTTGGTCAACGCCTGGGGATTCGGATTCAAGACACAGGCTTTTCCCGACTCTGCAAAGATAGACAGCATCCGCGAAATTGTGGGCTACAAGAAAATACGTCTGAATGATAACGGAACATTCGAAAAAACAGATCCCCGCATCATGCTCGATTGCAGTTCGATAGCCAAAGGATACGGAGTAGACTGCGTGGCCCGCCTGCTGGCAAGCAAAGGGATAAGAAACTTCATGGTGGAAATAGGCGGAGAGGTAGTGACCAAAGGAGAAAATCCGAAGATGGAAAAGTGGAAAATCGGCATCAACCGTCCGGTGGATGATTCGCTGGCCGTAAACCAGGAATTGCAGACCATACTTGAAATCACCGATGCAGGCATGGCAACTTCGGGCAACTACCGGAACTTTTACTACAAGGACGGCAAAAAATACGCTCATACCATCGACCCTCGCACGGGCTACCCTGTTCAGCACAACATTCTTTCATCCACGGTCATCGCCGACAATTGCGCCAAAGCGGACGCATACGCCACCGCCTTCATGGTGCTCGGTCTGGACTCGGCCAAAGTCATCTGCAACGCGCATCCGGAACTTGATGCATATTTCATCTATACGGATGATGAAGGGAAATTGCAGACTTACTCTACCGAGGGGATGAAGCGGTATATGCGCAAGTGAACGGCAAGAAAGCAAAAACAGGCGGCACAACCTTTGCGGAGTGAAGATAAAAACGTATCTTCGCTTTATAACGTTATAAAGACCAAACCTATGGATGCAGCAAAACTGTAAGCTTCACCCCTTATGCCAAAGATAAGGCCGGCTCAGACAGAAGAAGGAACGGTATTCTTTGACTATGAACATTTATTTAGTCGTCCCTTAAGAATATTTTTATTTACTGTTATTCAGTTATTTAATCAATAAAAGTATTTGATAATTCTGCAAGTTTTCTTATCTTTAGGTTAAGAAACTTGCAGAATTTATGATTAAAAATACGCATAATAGCCCTTCTTTATTCAGCAACCTATCTGACATGCTGAACCAATCGCACCCACTTTACCAGTTGGCTGACAAAATAGCTTGGGAAAAATTTGAAACGGCTTTTCAGCCTTTGTATTGTCAGGACAACGGTCGTCTCGGTAAGCCAATCCGTTTAATGTGTGGTTTGCTCATTCTGAAACACCTTCGTAATCTGTCAGATGAGTCATTGGTAGAACAATGGAGTGAAAACGCTTATTATCAGTATTTTTGTGGGATGCAGGAGTTCACTCCGTCTGCTCCATGTGCCTCTTCAGAACTGGTTCATTTCCGCAAGCGTATCGGTGAAGAGGGGATTGAACTTATTTTTCAGGAAAGCATCCGTGTGAATAACGAGGATGATGAAGACCATCATCATGATACGGTCTTCATTGATTCTACAGTTCAGGAAAAGAATGTCACTTACCCCACGGATGCAAAGTTGCATAAGAAGATCGTGAAAAAAGTCCTTGGTATTGTGAAAAAGCTGGGCCTTCCTCTGCGTCAAAGCTACACCTTTGTGTTGAAGGATATTTAGAAACTGTTTTGAATTTATCGTGTGCTGATTTGGGATGAGTTTTTGAGGCATTTCCGTTTGTGTGATGAGGAAGATAGCGGGCTATCTGACGAAGAACAGAAGCGGAAAAGACCAAAAAATAGCCCAAAGCACACACGAAAACGAATACATCAAGCCAAGAAAAACTTTTTGGAGAAATTCAAAACAGTTTCTTAGTACTATTTTGTTTCTTAACGCTTTGTAAAATACATTTATATCATTGATTATAAAGTAAATACAATTAATATCAGATATAAGAGCCTAATACCCCAAAAAGCTGCCGCTTTTGAGGGGGTGCCACACAATTCAGCAAGCTGAACATGATGTATAGCCAATAGGAAAGAAAGGTCATGTCATAATTTCCTTATTTGACCGATCCGTGAGTTTATACTTTATTTGATAGTAAAATCCAGATAAAGTAGCATCTCGGAAACGGGCAAGTAGTATGAGTTTATACTTTATCTTGATTATTTTAACGGATAAAGTATAAGCTTATGCCTTGAAAGTTTGGCTGACACAGGCGGATTTAGTACCTTTGCCGAAAATTGAAGCATCATGCAGGACAAATTGATTTCACGGAAAAGAGAATGTGAAGAATTGCAGAGGTGTCTGGATTCAGACCGTTCGGAACTTGTCATCATAAGTGGTCGTCGCCGTATAGGCAAGACATATCTTATAGACAAATTCTTCAAGTATAAATACGATTTTACATTTGTAGGAGAGCACAAGACCCCTGCGACAGTCCAGATACAGAACTTCATGCGTGCACTCCAGCGGCAATCCAAAAAACGCCAGCCGAAGGCGGAAACATGGTATGATGCCTTCAATGCACTTGAAGATTATCTTGAGACATTGCCTTCTGACAGAAAAAAGGTGGTTTTCATCGATGAAATGCCATGGATGGATACACAGCGGTCAAACTTTGTCAGCGCATTGGAGAATTTCTGGAACGGCTGGTGCAACAGGCGCACAGACATCGTGCTTATCGCTACAGGTTCGGCAACATCATGGATGGCGGACAAGATAGAGGGGAATCAAGGCGGTCTTCATGCGAGGATCACCTGCAACCTGCACCTGTCCCCGTTCAACCTTCACGAGACGGAAGAATATCTGCGGCAGAGGAACTGCCAATGGGACAGGTACCAGATATTGCAATGCTATATGATATTCGGAGGCGTGCCTTTCTATCTGAGTCTTCTGAATACGGCAGACAGCCTTGCGCAGAATATAGACAGGCTGTTCTTCTCCGAGGGAGCACAGTTGAAAATGGAGTTCGATGAACTTTACAATGCCCTTTTTACAAATGCCGATACTTATATATCAGTAGTCAGGCTGTTGTCAGAGAACAAGTCGGGGATGACAAGGGAAGATATAGTCAAGGCCACCGGCCTGGAAGGAGCATTCCTCAGCAAGATACTGAAGAATCTGGAGCGTTGTGACTTCATCACACGGCTGTCACAATATGGAAGTAAAGTCCGTAACAACATATTCAGGCTTACGGATTTCTACACGCTGTTCTATTACAAGTTCATTGAATCCAACAACACCAAGGATGACAGATGGTGGAGTAACAACATGGGGGCACGCAGTGTATCCGCATGGATGGGACTGAGTTTTGAACTGGTGTGCCTGGGTCATCATAAACAGATAAAAAGCGCACTCGGAATAGCAGGAGTGGGAACCTCCATATCCACATGGCGGAGCAAAGCCGACACTGAAAAAGGGATACCCGGTTTTCAGATTGACATGATAATCGAGCGGGCAGACAGGATTATCCACCTATGCGAAATGAAATTCAGCACGGACCAATATGGCATCACCGATAGCTATGAGATGAAGCTGAGGGAGCGGATGGGACTGTTTCGGATGGCGACAAAAAACAAGAAATCGCTTGTGATCACTTTTGTAACAACTTATGGTGTCGTGGGCGGAAAACATAAAAGCATCGTCCATAGCGAAGTTACTATGGACGACCTTTTTCAAGCATGAGCAGTTTTACTGTTCCAATTCCTTTATTGCTTTCTGTATTCCATAGAATACGGAATCAGGATTGCGTCTTGCCGCAGACAAAGCTGTAGAAAGATTGGAAGCAGAGACAAAGTATTTGCCATTTTTGCATAAAAGGAACTTTCCTTTTTCAAGTACGGACTGCCAGTGGTACTGAATGAACCGATTTTCAAGAAGGGCATCAAACATGACAGTCACATGGCGTACATTGTTCACCCGTATACAGAAGCCATCCTTGCACGCAAAGAGTGCTTCCATATCCTCAATTTTAAGAGATGGTACACAAAACAGATGATATGCCTCGGCACAAGCCGTAATACCGGCCAACTGTCCATCAGTAAAACTACAGTCCAAAGAGAGAGGTGCACGGAAATGGGAATCAAGGCCATTCTTGCAAGAAAGCAGCAACGGACTTGAAATGTCATACATCTTTTTGAGCCTCATGCTGTCCTCAAATGAGAATATTTCAGACCAAAAAAACTGCTTTACAAGATTCTTATAGTCGGTCAGCAATCCTTTAACAATAAGAAGGTTCATCTCATGGCAGTTCTTGCAGACCGTCCGCTCACAGTTGATGTATCAGTGGCAGTTTACAAAATCTTCCACAAAGCGTTCATAACGCTTTTCGCCAACTACTAACTTGCCTTTACATAAAAGCTCGATTATTCATTCTATAAAACATACCGTATCTATACATTCAGGGAACTTTGTGGTATCAGATTACAGTAATTCCTATAATTCAAAGCTGAAAATCAAAAGGATATATAATATAGTTTGGTTCAAGCGTGGAACTGCAATGCTACCACATTCTGATTGGAGGTCCTAGGAAAACCTTGTACACGGATATGGTAATAGCAGCCCACGCTATAGCGTGAGAACCACTATGCTATCCTTGTGTACAATTGCGAATTTCCTAGGTTCCCAATCACAAGATAAGCATAACGTTTCTTTCTAAAATTCTATGTTACCGGAATAAGAGTCACTACCCTAAGTTCCACAACAAAAATACGAATTATCTTTTAAAAACAATTATACATAATTCCAATCATCCCAGCACGCTCCCCAAATAGAGGAAGAACATGCCGACAAGCACAAGCACCAGATCGACCGCCTTGCTCTTGAGGTTCTTTTCATGGAACACCATCGCACCGAAAAGGAACGACACCACCACGCTTCCCCGGCGCACCATCGACACGATGGAAATCATGGAACCGTCCATGCTCAGAGCGTAGAAATAAACGAAGTCGGCGGCTGAAAGAAACACCGAAATCAGAATGATGCACCAGTCCCAATGGAAAGGAGTGCCCGACTTTCGGCGCGGCCACCAGAGGAACATCAGCACACCCCCCATCAAGAAAAGCTGGTAGATGTTATACCATGCCTGCACCACCATGTTGTTGAACCGTCCCATCAGGTATTTGTCGTACAGGCCGCTTACGGCTCCAAGGAGAGCGGCAAGCACCACAAACCAAATCCACTTGTTATGCTCAAAGTCGATGCCTTCCTTTTTCCCCGAACGGCTCAGCATGAAGAACGAAACGATGGCCATCAGCACGCCTATCCACTGATACACATTCAGCTGCTCGCCGAATATCAACAGGGCACCCACCAGCGTCATGACCGGACGGGTGGCATTGATCGGCCCGACGATAGTGAGCGGAAGATGCTTCATGCCGAAATAGCCGAATGTCCACGACGAAAGGACAATAAATGATTTTATGAGAATGTACTTATGCACCTCCCAGCCTGCATCGGGGACATAAAACAGAGAGCCTTCCAGCCAGCCGGGACTGAAATGAGAGAGAAGAATGAAAGGCAGAAAAATCAAGCTTGAGAAAAGCGTATTCAGTCCCAATACCGGAAGAACCGCATTGCCTGCCAGCGACTTTTTCTTGAATACATCATAAAAGCCCAGCAATGCCGCCGAGCAGAATGCCAACAATAACCACATATACCGTTTTCTTTTATCGGCGCAAAGGTACGGAAAATATAGGAAAAGTGCCTGATAAAACTTGGACAAACGCAAAATCCGTCGAAAGCGCAAATGTTCCGGACACTTTCTTGGGAAAAGTTTTCTTGCTTATCTCTTTGTTTTTCCTTATCTTCGCAAAAAGCAAAAACATTTCGGTATGAGTCCCAAGTTCAGACAAGAAGATGGATATAACATTCAAAATATACTCTAATGAAGAAGAGCGAAAGCATATCCACGTTGTCAAAGCCGAATGTGAAGCAAAATTCTGGCTGGAACCGGAGATGGAACTTGCCAGCAATTATGGCTTCAACAACAAGGAGCTGAAAAAGATAACGCAATTAGTAGAAAAATATGGAGATGACTTCAAACAGCAATTTGCAGCCCACATCGGTAAGCGTCTTGATGATTAACGCACAAGGAATGATGCTTTCCGTTTTAGAACAAGATTATTTTGTGTCGTACAACCGAGTTCCCTGGCTACGCGACGCCCGCATAAGCAGCGCGCTCAACGTGCGCATGGCCGGTCCGAATGCAATCGAATGGCCTGAACTGGACATTGACCTCGAAATTGATAGTCTGAAGCATCCGGAACGATACCCATTGGTAATGAAACATTCGCCATTGGACGCAATTTGATAAAGATTTGCAGAGAAAAAGCGTCCCCACTCTCCCTGCGTCCAGATGGCATATTACCCTATAAACCTATAACAAAATGCAACGCTCGCCAGCAAGCTCCCGGCATCTCCTGTCTTTCTGCCTCAGAACGATTTCCGCCGTTTCCCTTCTTGCCTTTCTCACCGTCCAGGCTTACGCAAAGAGCCACGACAGCATCCCGGAGAGAATCATCCATTCCATCGAGTTTGATGCGAGGCCGGCATATATATTCCCCACAAATCCGTTCTTCAAAGGATTTGACGGAGAAAGAAACCCTAACAGAAACGCATTGTCGGGACATCTGAAATATGGCTTCAAATTCGGGCCGGACACCTACTTCGGCCAGCAATATCCGCACGCCGTACAAGGAATAGGTGTCGGATACAACACGTTCTTCAACACCGCGGAGATAGGAAATCCGCTGGCCGTCTATGTGTTCCAGACTTCAAGGATCGTTTCGCTGGCTCCCAATCTGTCACTGGACTATGAATGGAACTTCGGAGCGTCTTTCGGCTGGAAAAAATACGATGCGCAAACCAATCCGTGGAACATAGTCGTCGGCTCAAAAATCAACGCCTACATGGCCATAAACATCCTGCTGAACTGGCAGATCAACTCCCGGACAAGCCTGAAAGCCGGAATCGGAGCCGCACACTATTCAAACGGAAACACCAACTATCCGAATTCGGGCGTAAACACGCTCAACGGAAGCATCGGCATCACCAGGTTCTTCGGACCAGCCCAAACCGACTCTCCTGCCACATGCCGGAAAACGAAAGAAAAGCCCGCTCCCCATGTCAGCTACGATCTGATTGTCTACGGATCGACGAAAAGAAAAGGAATCTATCCGGAGGGCCTGAACCCGATGCTGGTGCCGGGATCTTTCGCCGTGGCCGGAATAAACGTTAATCCCCTGTACAACTTCACCAAATATTTCCGTGCCGGACTTTCGCTCGACATGCAGTATGATGAAAGTGCAAACATCATCAACCACATCGCAAACAAATCAGTTCCTTCAGACCCCAGCGAACTGAAGTTCTACCGGCCTCCGTTCATCGAACAATTCTCGGCAGGGCTCTCTGCCAGGGCAGAATTCATCATGCCCATTTTTTCCATCAACCTCGGCATAGGCCGGAACTTCATCGGCAAAGGAAAGGATCTGGATGCGTTCTATCAGATACTTGCACTGAAAACAGACATCACGAAAAACTTCTTCCTCCATGTAGGCTACCAGCTCTATAAGTTCAAAGAGCCAAACAGCCTGATGCTTGGAGTCGGAATCCGGTTCAACGCCGACTGAAGTTCCGCTCACTTCATGCTTTTAGCCGCCCGCATGATCATATCCACCGCTCCGTCAATGCCAACACGCTCCGTATTGATAACCAGATCGTAGCCGCTTATGTCGGCCCATTGCTTTCCGGTATACCGCCAATAATGGTTGGCGCGTCCGGTATTCACACGCTCGATCTTCCTTCTTGCCTCTTCATCTGAAACATGAAACTTCCCGGCTATTTGGGCAGCGGAAAAATCCGTCCCCGACATGATGAACACACGGAGCACATGAGGATTGTCACGAAGAATCCAATTGCCCAACCTGCCTATAATCACGCAAGTGCCTTTATGAGCCAGTTCGCGTATGGTACGGCTTTGGCTGACATAAATCGCATCGTCCTTAGACGGATTCATGGAAGCCGGAATGCCGCTATCTGAAAAGATCAGCTCCCAAAGCCTGCCCGTAGAAATGTTCTGTTCGTTCTTTTCCACAAACTCCGGCGTATATCCCATCTGCCGTGCGGTCTGGTCAATGATCTGACGGCTGTAGCAAGGGCATCCCAACCTGCGGGCAACCTCCTCGCCAACAGCATTTCCTCCGCTTCCATACATGCGGGCAATGGTGATGATGCGGCTTTCTCCCCACACGCTTCCGGCAACGCTCCCGGCAGCAGGCAAGCGGCTTGCCTTCGGAATGAATATCCTGTCGAGCCACAATACATGAGGAGAGAACACACGGACCATAAAGCCGACATAAAACATGGAAACCAGCGTACCTACACCGACCATTTGCCAGTTCCATCCGCCGAAATAAATAAACATGAAAACAGTGCCGATGCAAACAAGGCCCGTGTCTGAACAGATCTTCACTTTGCCGAAATCTTTTTTCAAGCATTTAGAGATGGCGAGCGGAAGCCCCTCGCCGGCAAGCATCAGCGAATCGCAGCGCACCTCGCAGGCGATGCCGAATGCCAGTATGCTTCCTCCGGCAAGCAGTTCGACAAACCGGAGCGGATAGCCTGCCGCCGGATTCATGTCAAACGGAACCTGCAGGGGACTGGTGAGCCACATGGTCAGATCGGTATAAAAGCCGAAAAGAAAAGATACCAATATCTGAGCATACTGCCTTTTCTCGAAGTTCCCGCGCAGAAAGAGCAGCTGAAGGAGAATAAAGAACACATGCATGAAGATGGTCAGCTGCCCCATCGTAAACCCCATGCCGGGGATAAGCGACAAGATATAGGGAGGAGCGGAAATCGGCGACGAGCCGAGGTTTGCACGGATAGATAACGAAGTCCCCAAAGCGATTACAAAAAGAATGACTACAAAACTGGCATAACGGCGCGCCCATTCTGCCCTGCTTCTTCTTTTAACGTCCATTGCTGTTACAATTTAAATCCCGCGCGAAATTACAGAAAAACCGGCATTGTGAGGCATGTTTTTTCAAGGCATTAAACTAATTTAAACATGACAGAGGCGAACATCTCCGGCCTGCCCCGCCATGCGGACATCCACACCGGCCCACAAACAACAGAATGTGCCG